>NZ_MAOG01000142.1:0-183369 GCF_001884205.1 Bacillus sp. NH11B
GAGTATCAAATATTCTTCTAAATCGGTCCACATCAATACCTCCTTCCCTCTAATATTTATTAGATGATACATTGTATAAAATGTTGAAAATTAATTCACAAACATCTTTTTTATCGTTATTTCTCCTTTCAAATAACGATTTTGTTCGAATTTTAGATAGATGTTAAAGTTCTTCATAAAGGAGGTCTAGTGATGAAAAAATCATGGAAAACTTTTTCTCTGGTTATCCTCATAGCAATTGTCCTTTTAATAATTTTATATTTTGTTGTTATGTCACTTTTTTGGGACCAACCGTAAGTGAATGATTATTTAATAAACATCCCGTCAATACTGTATATGACATTAGATTTTCTCCTTGTTCTCCCTTGGAGATACCGAGCAGTTAGCTAATTGAGCTAGCTGCTTTGCTTTTTAACCATTTTTTAGGAATACAAGTATATGCATAATTTCTGAAGTGAGATTCATACTATATTTAGGTCTTAGGTCTTAACATCTAAAACCCTTATTTCAGCCTTAGACCTAATAAAGCGACCTTTTTCTTTTGTTAACAAGTTGCAATGGGGCGGTTAGCTTTTGCTAGCTGCTCTTTTATTTTCATCATTTAAGCAGGGTTTGATTATATTAAATTCTACCTTTCTTTATAACGTGAGCTGGCCGCTTACGCTATTTTTACAAAGGACACTAATTGATAGTGCTCTTTTTACTTTTTTCTACAAAATGAACTCTTTATTAAATTCACTTCCGTATAACTTTTCCAATCTTGTTTACACTACAACTGTAACTTAAGGTTACACATCATTACTTGTAGGGCCTAATTTCCTTTGTACAACAAGTAGTTAGTTTATTGAGCTAGCTGCTTTGTTGTGCCACACTACTCTCTGAGGGACCTTACCTACTAAGAGCACTGCTTAAAGGTGCTCTTTTTAATTTTTTCTGAATAAATCTTCAAATTATGCCCATACTTTAAATACGCCAATTTGTAACAATTGATTTCTCCTTTAAAACGGGGCAGTTAGCTTTTGCTAGCTGCTCTTTTGTATTGACACGATAATAAAACATTGTTCTTTTTTCTTTTTTTCAACATATAATTCTAATCCAAACCTTTCGTCCACTGGGTTACCTCCTTTCTTAAAGAGCACTTGTGCATGGTGCTCTTTTCTAGTTTCTTTTTTCTACAAAATAAAATATATATTAAGCTTTCCCCGCATAACATTTTCAATTTTATTCATACTATAACTGTAACTTCTAAGTTACAAAACATTGTGGTGATGTTCTTGTTGGACAACAAAGCAGTTAGCTTTTGCTAGCTGCTTTTCTATGTACATACACTTTTTATTAATTAGCACATAGATTTAATTTGAGATCCTACTTATTCATAACCCGTTGAAAAATTTCAAAATTTATTCATTAAAGCTCACTAAAACTCTATATGCTGTTCACTCCTCTTAAGAGCACTTTCGAAGGTGCTCTTTTCATGTGGAATAGCATTTTCTTAATATTAATCACATAAATTATTTAGAGCTCTAGGGTTCCAAGTGCTTAGGGTACTCCCATCCAATTCTTAGTTCCAATTGACACTGTTGAACAGTGGCCTTTTTTGTAAACACTCTCTATTAAATAAAACTTTGCTAAGTTTCTTTACTCCAAAATAAAACAGAAATATACTATTATTTAATTCATTCAATACTCTCAAAATCTCCCAAATAAAGGGTACTTATACAGCACTCTTTTTTGTGCATGTTCGTTTCAATCAACTGTTTTGTATTAATTTCCAATACAAAAACATGTCTAGCAAAAAAGAAGCATACACTCTTATAGGCGTTGTTATTATCGTCATGGAGTGCTTTGGTCAAGCACTCCTATATTTCCGACTACAAAATAAGGATTTTGTATTATTCTCATGTATCTTTTTGATTCCTTCGCATACATTATTATCACAAGGAATTCCACAGGTTGCTCTGGTCCAGTTTCCTTGAATTTCTTGCACACCTTATGGGAAGAATCCGTTTATTACTAACGGATTCTTTTATTTATCATACAATAACTATTTTGTTTAGTTTTCTGATTACGAATAATCTTTTTTGTATTGCACATACTACCTGCAAGCCGACTTCCCACGGCGTCACTCTTTCAAATCGGAGCTCACTCCTCCGTATTGTTTTAGAGCATGGCAGGTAACTTAGTCAATTACCTGCCGTTTTTACGTATAACCGTAAAAATCCTTGTCCAAACTGTTTAGAGAAAACATCTTAAGCCATTTAATGCGACCTCCAGCACAGGTTATTTGTACGGCCGTTCCGATAAAAGGAGCGGTCTTATTTATCTCCGCATTACTTTTCGACAAAATAACGTTTTTGTTATAATTTATGAACATATTTTAAACCTGAAAATCCTACCGAACATTTTTAGGATAAATTTACCGGGTGAGTTAGCAGAAATTTCGTGTTATTCTGAACTTGTTGAATAACCCAATACATTCAACAATGCTCCTGATTGCATACTTAGTATGCAATCACCTATACAGATACCTTAGCTAATACGTCCCCCTAATCGTCGTTATTGCTAAGGTATCTTTTTATACGCCCTGTGTGCAGGGCTTTTTTATTTCAGTGATGATGCTCTTTTTCCCATCTCATTATTAATGCTTTTGGTCCAATTTTTTAATAAAATTCAAATTTGGTCTTACTTTACATCGACACGTGCTTGACTTGCTTCTCGACTAAATCCATCCGGATATCTTTTAGCTAGTTTCGCGATATTCATTTCTGCAATATCTTGTAACGTATATCCCAGTTCATGCGCCATAATCGATACATAATACATAATGTCCCCTAGTTCTAAGGCTAATTTATAAGTATTTCCGTCCTCTTCTCCCGGGCAATGCGATGGTTGAAAACCCTGACCGTGATAAATTGCTTTTTTAACAATATCAGCAACTTCACCAGCTTCTCCTGTAAGTCCTAAAGCCGCATTTGAAACACGTCCTCCAAAATCAGTTTTGTTATTCCAAGTACGTAAAGTCGCTTCTTGATAATCATTTAATTCATCAATCGATAAGATACTTGCAACCTGTAACACTGTGGCTTCTTCTAAAACCTGATCCTCATTTCTTGTTTTACTAATTAATTTAGTTACTTCCAATACACCGTTTTCCATTGTTTTCATTTTGTTCTCCCCTTCCTATTTAGCAAATTCCTAATCCTATCGGACGATTTTCAATTAAATACTTATCAGCTTGATCTATTACAAGGAGTGCTACCTCTGCTTGGTGTCTCCTTAACGCTTTTGCCATCTTCGGCAAACTCATACCTTGACGCCACATTTCACGAAAACGAATTACATCCCTTTCATCCCAAATGAAGTTAGCTTCCTCTAAAGCGATGTATACTTTTAATCTTGATTCCTTCATCGCTTCATGATTTTTTGCTACACTCATAAGCGAACCTACTTTCTAAAAATAATTATTTTATCTTTTCAGTAAACTTAGTATCCACACGATCAACTTTCCCATTAATCCAAACTGCAACCTGCTCACCGAACCCACTTTCCGGTGGATTGAATGCTATAATATTCCCATCCTTAACTACATAAAGCTTGTTACTACTAACATCAATTTCTATTTTTTTCATATGTCCATCTCCTTTTTACTACCGCATGTACTCGACAACATCAGGTTTAAAGCCACTTCCTAAATAAACCCGTACTGGAATTGCTTCTTTTTTATCCCTTGCCGCCTTACATAATTCTTCAGCTGTATCCCAATTAAAAAGCTTATCTACAGCTCTTTGAAATCTCCAAATTGCCATTGTATATTGTTCAAAGATGTCATAGCGATCATCTTGTTTAGTTGTACGTGGTAATTCATCCGTTCCCTTTGCATTTCTTGGAACTTGGACACGTACATCAGCATATGTAACGCGTCCAGTTCCTTTCTTAACATTAGCTTTCATTACATCAAACTCACAAATTGCTGGCTCTACATCGAAAATGTTTAATTGCTTAGGCATGTGCCATCCCACTCTTCTGAATAAGGTCCAGTAACTCATTTGCCCCTTCCTTGCTCAAAAACATTCGACCACCAAGTAATTCCATGTTTGATTCGGCAACTTCACTCGTTACAAAGCATGACTTTTCATGTTTTCTTAAAAAGATGTTTTCTCCATCAACATGAAAATCTAGTGCTGTTCCTTCAGCAATCCCTAAAGTTCTGCGCAAATCAACTGGAATTACTACACGCCCTAACTCGTCCACTTTTCTTGCAACACCTGTGTTTTTCATCTTTACTCCTCCTTGTTAGCTAACTTTTTGCTGTTGATTTCGTTGTAAATCTTGCTTCATTGACTCGAATTTTATTAACCATGCTTCCCAGCGCTTATCATTTTCTTCTTGCCGTTGCTTTGCTACTTCACAATTACAACTTTCCGTTAGAATTACACCTGGATACGTTTCTTTACGAATAATTCCTGTATTACGGCATAATACACACATGCTTATTCCTCCTTTTTGAAGTTCCGTAAACTGTAATTTTCACCGTACATCTTCAAGACTTGAGTATCTTCCATAATCCGACTAAACTCACGCTCTCCATACATTCCAGCTAACTCCATAACGTCAAAGTTTGTTGTGAATAAGTTTGTTCTTCCTAGCCTGCGCTCGAGAATATCCTTTGTTTTCGTTTTCTTCCAAGTAACGCCCTCAGCATCTTTTTCCGTGAACTCGGCTCCAAAGTCATCTAATACAAGTACATCCACATTTGCTAGAATAGACATTAGCTTGTCCTCTGTTAACTCGCTATTTTTATTCCACGTAGATGTTATTTTTGTAAAGAGTGTGTTCATTTCTATAAACATTGCACTGTAGCCTTTTCTCATAATTTCTTTTGTAGCCGCTACACATAAATGACTCTTTCCGACTCTGTAGTCACCTGTAATTACAATGCTTTCTGAATTATTAGGATCAAATTTTCTAGCAAAATCCATCATTACTTCTTTAGCATTTGCTAATTCTTGTGTAGGTGGTACGTAACTATCAAATGTTGCTTTTTTTAACTTAGGATTAATAAGGCTTTTATCTGAAAACGAATCGTATAAATGAATAATTTCGTTTTTCTTCTTGATAGCCAGTGTTTCTTTTGCAAGTTGCTGGTCCTCTTGCTCTACCGATCTACATTGCGGGCAAAACTCATCATTTGTTTTGGTATCTATAAGTAAGCGTTTGTTACAAACATCTTTAATTTTGTCTTTCCCAACTAAGAAAATATTTGTACATCTATTAGGAGACAACACATAACTTTGAGCGAATTTACTCAAAATCGTATTTTTCGATGAAGCTACTGTTTTTCCTAACGCTTGCATTATGTTTCTCTCCTTTTTTACCTTTGTTTTTAAACTCTATTTCAGCTGCATTAACATCAGCTAATGTACGGATATTTTTATTAACCCACTGTTTTAAAATGCCCTCAGCATAATTCCATTTCTTTTGCTGTTTCAAAGCACGTTCCATAGCTGCTTGTACAAGTTCTTCGTTTGTATCGTTTACCCATTGTGAAATACTTTCAGCTATGAAAGAATTTAAAATCCCAAAATTATTTTCGTAGAAAGAGAAGATGCTACTACTACTACTTACATTCTCTGTAGTATTCTTTGTAGTAATCTCTGTATTTGTCTTTACTTTAAAGTTAGGTGACTCCTTACTTGTAAGTGAGGAGGGTGTTAACTTAGAAGTTTCCACCCTATTTACTTCTAAATAACCAGGGTCTTCTTTTATTTGTTGATACATGCTAGAGATTTTCTTAATTTCTGTTGAAACAGGTTCCACAAACATTACGTTATTTAAAACCTTCCCGTCGACATTAATAGTCCTGAACTCAATTTTTATAAGTAGCATATCCGTTAATAAATCACATGCCCTTTTCACTTGTAATTTTGTAAATCCAAAAGTATCAGCTAACTGTTGATAATTTTTTTGTAATTTGTCCGCTTTAAATTTTTTCTTGTAAATTACTTTCCCATCTATTTCATCTCGGAAAACTGTTGGTCGATACCAGTAAACAATTTCACTCAAAACCATAATTGCTACAATATGTGGTTTACCATTACTAAAAGTGACGTAATTAAACCATTCATGATCTACAACATTACCTTTTAAATTTATTCCTCCAATTTCATATACAACGTTCAACATGTTCATTTACCTCCTCATACAAACTGCCACATATGCTTGTCCACTTTTGATAATTCGTTGAATTTCATAATGCGGATAACCAACTTTGAAATACTGTTCAATCATTTGTTTCAATTCATCTTTTCTTTTTGCTAAGTCCCAGAATTCCTTAGGTAATAGCACTTGGTATTCAATTAAATCCATGTACTATTTCCCTACTTTCCGTGATATACTAATAAGAAGTGTTTTTTCAAAGGGACCCACTGCCATGGGTCTTTTTATTTTCTATTACATCACTCCAAGCCCATGTTTTTATTGGTTTGTAAGTTCTGTAAAACAGCCATGATCCGCAAGCAATTACCATTGCGAATATAACTAACGATGTTGTATCTTCCACTAAATCACCTCTCTTTGTGCTTCCAACCACGCCTCCAAATCTTTTTGTAAGAATAGCAACTTGCGTCCTTCTCTAATTACCGGAAACTTGGGATGATTTGCTAATTCATACATTCTACAAACAGCAATGTTAAGGTAAGCTGCCGCTTCTTTCACTCGCATTACTTTGTTCGGTTGAGATTGTTGTTGTAAATCAACTAATGCTGATCTGATTTCCTCTCTTACAATTTCACGAATTGACTCTTTAATAATTTGATCTATTCCCATTTTGTTTTGCTCCTTTCAAAAATAATGTGAAATTTAATGATTTGAACTAAAACCTACTAAGTATGAATAACTTGGACTTAAACATCTGAAAAAAGGTTATAAACATCTTCTTCTAATATTTGTGCTACTTGTAATGCGTCATCCAATGCAGGTGTTGAATAACCAGTTTCCCAATTACTTATTACAGTTTTCCCCTTATTTATCAACGCTCCTAATTGTTCTTGAGTATAATTTTTTCGTTTTCGAGCGCTAATTAAATTATGACGTTTCTTTCTCACGATGGCACCTCCTAAAATCCAATTTTTTTGGACTTCTTGTATTCATTATACATACAATTATTTTGGACTGTCAATTAAAAAAGATGAGTTTTTTGGACTTTTAACAAAAAAACTAAAAAACTAATGCAAAACCCCTACAAACAAAGTACAATTTAATTGTACTTTTATTTTGCAAATCATTATTTGTAATTTGGTGAATATATTAACGGGGTGATTTTGTGACTATTTTAGGCCAGAGAATTAAAGACTCTAGAAAGAAACGTGGTCTTACCCAAGGAGACTTAGCATTAAAAATCAAAGAAAATATGGATACAGAAACTAAAGTAACAAAAACTACTATTTCTAATTATGAAACTGGGTATAGCTCTCCTTCAAACGAAATGTTAGTAGTAATTTCAGATACATTAAAGGTATCTGTTGATTATTTACTTGGTCGATCTGACGATCCAGAACTAAACGCAGTTCAATATACAAAATTAAGAAAAGAATTTAATGAATTAATTGATGCGTTAGAAAAGATGCCAAAAGAAAAACAAGACATGTTATTAGATATGATGAAGGCTGCTGTAGGCCATAATAAAAAATGATTGTCAGCATACGAGCTAACAATCATTTTTTTCTGTTTTCACTATATTTTTAATGTTTTTAATCTCTCCTTTTTTCTTTTCATCGTTTGTTAAAACTTCTACTTTTAACATTTTCCATAGTGTAATTGCAAGCGTATTCCCCATATTCATCTCTCCCGTTGTGTAACATTCAGTTTGTGAAATTATCACAAACATTTCCTATATATCAAATTTAATATTTAGGAAATGTTCCTAAAAATGACGAATGCGATTGCCTAGTTTTAGACAATCGCATTTAAACTATTATGTAATTTTAATTTGTAATAAAACGGTATTAACCCATTCCGCCTCCAGGATCAACCATGTGTAATATTACTGGAGCTTCGTGTTTAGGTTGCTCTTTCTGTTCCTTCGATGGAGTTAAGAATAGTACTCCAATTAAAGCCAAACTTGTTACAAGCGTCATTATTTTTTTCATTTAACATCACCTTTATAAATTGTACCATATCTATTAATATCTACCAATAATATTTTTGCGAATTTACTGTAAAATACATTTCCAGCACATTCATACATTTTAATCGCCTTATTAACTAACTCATTATCACCATTCGCTATTCCTAATATACAAGTTTGCATCGCGGATAATTCAACATTTTTTATTTTTAAATCATTCAATATCTTTTTTGCCACTTCTTTATTACCATTTACTATTTCATCAAAGGCCTTTTCAGCCTCACCACACTCGTCTATAAAATCTACTTGCTTTCCATATATTAATTTTAGAAAAGCATACGTATTCAAGACATTTTCCCTTCTTTTAGCCATTCTTTCAAACGAACAATCTCCCAGTACACTTAACGCCTTCTTTATATGCCATTCGGATTGTGAGTAATCTTCCAACATATAAGATTCCCCTAAATATACAAATGCAGATGCTTGTAGAATAGATAAACAACTATTTTCATCATTTGTATTAATAATTTCATGACACAATGACCGGCATTCTTCAATCTTTTCTGCTGTTAAATATGCATATGCTAAGCCCTCTTTAATACGCATTGTATATGCAATTCTAATGAAGTCATCTTCTATGTTATTAACTTCCGGCTGTAATACTTCTGCATAATCAAATAAGGAATTAAATCGTTCAAGATCATACATTGTATAGAAAGTTAGTATACCTAATAAAATTTGCATCTCCTTAGTTTTAATTTTCCGACTATTTTTTCGATATTCTAATTCTTCTAAGAAAGATGTTCCAGTTAAGATTCCTTTCCCTCGTTTCCAAACTAGTTCATATACATAAGCCCATTCTCTATTAATTGCTAGAGAAGATTTCTTTTCTTTTTCTATCATTAATTCTAGTAATTCTAAATCACCTATTGCATTTGCATACTCCATAGCAATTCGAGAATTTTTTTTACTCGTTGTTGCTAAACTAAACCTATGAATTAAATCTTTTTTTTTCATAATATCGTCTTCACATAAAATATTTAATAACTTTACTACATTCCAAAAATCAAATTGACGCTTCCCTGATAAATTTTTTGAAAAACTCCCACCACTAATGCCTAAAACTTTTGCTAATTCACCTTGTTTTAATCTTTTAAAATCAATCTCATCAATAAGTTGACTTAAAACCTTTTCCACTTTTGTCCCCCTTCTGGAACAAAAGACACATTCCCTACTTTAAAATTCATCAGCAAACGCGTCATTGTCATGAACTATCTCTAAAAGGTGTGTTATACTATGTAAGACTCATGGTAAATGTTTCCCTAGCGCAATTAGGGTAAACGGTGTAAAAGTGTTCCCAGCACAATTACACACGCTATGGGTCTTTTTCGTTCCGTCAAATTATTTTATTAAGAATATTCTATCACAAATAATCCAAACATCCATTCTCTCATATTCTGAAAATACTTGAGAAAGTTGAAGATATTAAGCTATACCTAGTTTCTTAGACACCCGAATAAATTATGCAATATTGCATGTGATAACCGATATAGATATTTCATTACTGTTTAACAACAAATGAAACCTCTGCCCTATAACTGAATTTATTTTTATATGGTAAAATATATCCATCGCTGATATGTCCAAACATGTAATTTTCATAGCAGCAAAATTACAACTAGACTTATACAACATGATTCAAAACAAATGAAGGAGTGTTTTAAGTGAAAGGACATATTCGAAAAAGAGGAAATAAGTATTGTATTGTTATTGATATCGGACCTGATCCAGAGACAGGAAAAAGAAGACAAAAATGGTTTTCTGGATATAAGACAAAAAAAGAAGCACAGGCTGATGTTGCAAAGAAGATTACAGAGTTAAATGAAGGGACTTTTATAGAGCCGTCTAAAGTTACCTTAAAGGACTACCTAAATCATTGGCTAGAAATTAAAAGTATGAGTATAGAAAGAAGTACCTTTGTCGGCTATAGGGCATTTATCAACCAACATGTTATACCTAGTATAGGAATGGTTGCACTCCATAAATTAAATGTTATGCACATTCAAAAATGCTATAAAACTGCGATAGATAAAGGTATTGCAAACAATTCTATTCTGCTTTTGCATAGAATTTTAAAGAGCGCTTTAAATCTAGCTGTAAAACAAAATATTATCTCTCGAAATCCGGCTGCTTTTGCTGAGATACCAAAAAAAGAAAGAACCTCTATCCAGACTTGGACAGAGGAAGACGTAAAAAAATTTCTTTTGCATTCACAAGAATCACGATATCACATTGGGTATCTACTTGCAATAACTACTGGTATGCGTATGGGAGAAGTTCTGGGCTTACGATGGGAGGACGTTGATTTTGAAAAACATACCGTTACAATAAACCAAACATCTGGCCATGACAATAAAATCAAAAAAACAGCAAAAACACATTCGTCAAAGCGCACTATTCCTGTACCTAAAGAAACTATAGAATCCTTAAAAAAGCATAAGGTTTTAATTAATCAAGAGAAATTAAGGCTTGGTTCTGCTTATCAAGATTTTGATTTAATTAATTGTAATGAGTTTGGAATGATTATAAAAAAAGCAAATTTCAGAAAAAATTTCATTAGAGCGACACACAACGCAGGCATAAAAGAAATTAAATTCCACGATTTAAGACATACACACGCAACCATACTATTGAAACAAGGAGTTAATCCTAAAATTATCAGTGAAAGATTAGGTCATACAGACATTTCAATGACATTGAGTGTTTATTCTCATGTTTTACCGAACATGCAAGAAGAAGCCGTTAAAAACTTTGGTAAAAGCATCTTTGGATAACTTATGTTTGCAAAATGTTTGCAATTCATAAAAATAGGTCAAACAAACGTTGTTATATCAAGGTTTGTTTAACCTATCATCTTATATTCTTGATAGAACCTTCGAATTCCTACTGAAACATTTAATAATGGGATATTCCCTCCTGCGCGAGTTATGCATTCAAACCGATATACATAAGCGAAAAAATCTTGTGTTTTTTCATCTTTAATTGGTTCTGACATGGACTCACAAATATTTTGTGAACGTAGTGGGGAAAAATAGATTTCTTCTTCAATTTTATCGTTCATTTTTACAGGTTGTTCACAAAAAACATGCGAAATTAAAGCGGGGATCCACTTAGAATACGTTTCATTATCATGTAATACTGGCAAATTAGAAATTAATTCGTTATGCCATTCATATTTGGGTGGTTCTAGTAATTGATTTGGTTTCCAATCATGAATAACCTTATACCCACTTTGGAAAATATAATCAAGCTGTTCTTGCCTAATCGGTTCTTTTGATATAATCCATGGTGTATTTTCATTTAATACATACGGATTATGCTGAATAAACAATATATCAGAAAACATATCATACAATCTTTCATTCAAGCGTTTCAACTTACTTGTTAATAAAAACGTCTTATAATGTATCTCTACAATATCCAGCCATTCAATAGGAAAATATATGAATGATACACTTTCGTTTAAAAGGGGTTCCACTATATTTTCAAATGTTAATAACCGTAATTTTTCCATGAAATGAGTACTTCCTTTCTTCATTTATCTTGATCATCAAAAACTAGAAAAACAATTACTTAATCTAATCAATTTAAACAAATTCCTCAAATTACATTTATCAATTTGAATAATACAATTAAAATGAAACACTAATGAAAGTAATATTTACTTATTATCTATATTTTATTAAACGTAGCACATACATCACACCTCTCACACCATTAATACGTTACATTCAAATTATACAATATAAACCCATGTATTACAATTCCCCTTTTTAACATTACCTCTATTACATGCCTAGAAGGTTGATTCATACGGTACGGTTCCCCTCCGTTCGATCTGATTACTCTTTAGGACATTACTTCATTTCTTTTTGGCATTCTTTTAAATAATCGATAGCCTCTTGAACCTGTTCTTTTGTTGAAAGTAATTCCATCACATTACCTTCCGTGTTATATACACGAATTTTTCTTTCCTTGTACTCCATCCCTAACATTCCTTCATCAGCCAAAAGCTTTATGTTATCTTCCATCTTCACCCTCCTTTCTACTAAAATAGCGTTTTTATTTACTAGAGTGGATTTTATTGAATAGCCATTCTAGTGTTTACAGCGCTAAATTATCTGGAGGTTTAACTAACGCTATTATTGCTCAAGCAGTTCCAGTATCCCAAAATGAAACGTTCGAACTTTTTGTGTCCCTTACTAAAACCGGACCATTTCCTAGCCCTTTGATAGCTATCAATGTTCAATATTATAATGAAAATACTTTTTTGGAAGACGGCTGAGTTACTTTTATACTTTTCAATCGTATCCCCGATAACAACGAAAAAGATTGGTTAGAAGTTTATGAGACTGCTTCTCCAGTGCCGGCTACAGCTAATACAGCATCAATAGTTATCGCTAAGTTCCCCGAATTTGGAAGTTCAGATGTATTTATTGATGATATATCCCTTCTATCCGTCGGACCCACTGGGAACACCAGAATCACCATCTTGTATCATTAACTCAAAATCATAGATCAATTTTTCCATTTAGTTCTCTTCCTTCTCAAATAAAGATTTTGTATTAAATCCACAAACCCCTAAGAAGCATACATACGATAACATGTGGTATTCTTTTTCAATATAAATTTTGGTCAGAGAACGCATTGGAAAGCGCTCTTTTATGTTTAAATAAGGATTCTGTTCTATTTTTTTATTTACGCTGTTTTCGTAAGAATTGTTGCTATCTTGACCATACTGATAAAAGGTTGACTTTCAACTAGTAAATTGGATTTAAAGGAGGGTTAACATGAAAGATGAATTAAGTATAAATATCTATTTAGATGAAACTGATACTCCGTTTTCAAGATATTATAGCTCAGATGATGTTCACCTAAGCTCTGACCTTGAAGATTTTATTTTGTCAAAACTGCACAGTGGCAAAAGAAAAGAAGTAGAAATATTTTTTTTAAGTCAGAATGATTTTGACGAAAAGTCATTGAAGACTGCCACATTTAACACTTTTTCTAACCTCTTGAACGAAGAGGAATATACATATTCGAGAAATGTCAAAAAGGCTATTGTTTTGTTTGTGCTTGGTATTATTGTTGGGTTAATATTCTTGAAACTTTCAAGCACTCATGCCTATGTTGCAGGAGTATTAAGCATTGTGTGTTGGGTTTTTATTTGGGCAGGTACAGAGGTTTATTTTTTTGAAAATCAGCAAATCAAACGAAATATTAGAAAATGCAAGAATATTCTAAATGGTAATGTGCACAAAAAATAGAATTTTAGTAAATATTTATAAAGCTGATTTTCGGATTCTACCTTGTGCATTTATTTAGGTGATTGTTTGGACTTGGAAATCGTGTTGAAGATTAATATCGCCATACGAAGAAAGCTTTCATAAATACTTAAGACCTGGATTTAATCTAAGGTCTTATTTTCATCGCAAAAAAAACAACAATCTATACGAAAAGGGCCTTTATTTAAAACATATAAATATGCGGGAAGTAATTATCTCGATCATTACGCACACCCTATCATGTCACCTATACAAAGTGCTCTTTTTTTGTTTGTATAATTAATTAATGCTTGTTTAAACTATAAATAGTTAGTCCTTTCCAAACACCAGCTTGCTTCCATTGTTGTTTCATTTTCTCTACATAAGAGGGGCTACGATTATACATAATGCTAATATCTTTATCTGGGATGCCTTGTTAATTCAATTCGCGTACACGCTCCGGAGTAAGCCCAATGGGTATATCTTTTCGTTTTCCACCACGATTTCTCGGCTGTGTATCAAGGTATCTACCCAACTGGCGTAATTCTTCACCAGTCGGGCACTCCTTACATTCATTGATACTGAAACATTCGTTAGATGTACGGTTATAATAACAACGTCTACATTTCTGTTCGATAATATCGCCAATTTGGTATGTGAGCTCTTTGCGTTCTTCTTTTGTCAGTTTCATACCATCCACCTACAAGCCTGCCTTGAGCGCCATACCAAGCGCTTGTGTTGTATTTATGATTTACAAAAACCTAAAAAAAGTATTGTCCATACATACGTATTAGCAATACCTCTTTTCTTTATCTTATTACATCTTTTACATCTGTATCCACTGGCCACTTTTCTAAAGTATAAGCCATTTCCCAAAATGAATATTCATATTGACTACTAATAATGAAATGCTGTTTCATACGCTTGCGGTCAGACTCTGTCACTTGTTCAGCGATAGTATCTAACCGTGTAATTTGCTCTTCAACTAATGTACGGAACCAATCAGATCCATAAGCAGAAATCCATTCGTTATAAATTGGTTCTTCTGGCTGACACTCTTTTAAACGCTCACCAATTTCATAATATAACCAGTAGCAAGGTAAAATAGCTGCAATAATATCTCCTAAATGCCCTTCATAAGCTGCACGATACATATGAGATGTATATGCATATGCAGTTGGCGCAGGGATAAAATTATCTTTTTCTTCTTTTGTAATCCCTAATTTCTTAGCAAAATTCTCATGTAATGATAATTCTGCCTCGTATGTATTTTGAGCATGGTGTGCCATACGAGCTGTCGTTTCTAATTCCAGTGCCTTTGCCGCTCCTAAAGTTTGTACTCTAGCAAAATGACTTAAATAATATGAATCTTGAAGCACATAATAGCGAAAACTAGCTAAATCTAACGTTCCTTCGCCAAGTTTTTTTACAAAAGGATGATTAAAACTAGCTTCCCAAATTGAATCTACTTCTTTACGTAATGATTGTGAAAAAGTCATTTATATCCCTCCAATAATTTATAAACCATACGTGTTTACCCACAATTATTATAGCTGTAAAATAAAAAAACTTTCTTTACAGGCGTAAAGAAAGTGAAATAGACAATGTTTATTTATTCGTTAATTATGATTGTCTTCCCACTTCCCTACGCTGGTATTAACCAGATCAGGTACTAAGAGTCTCAAATTCCCATTTGATCTCAGCCTATAAAGGCCCCCCTAGTGGATAAATATTTGGTTGTCGTATTGCAATTATCATAGCATACTTCGTAGAACTATCAAAAGTTTTAATTGTACAAATATCTTAAAAACCTTCTTCTTTCCTTACTTTTAATGAAGTTTCAATTATCATATCTAATAGTTTACTATAATTAATTCCAGCCGCATCTGCACTTTTTGGTAGTAAACTTGATTGTGTCATCCCTGGTAATGTATTAACCTCCATTACATATGGAATTCCATCCTTCACCATCATATCAACCCTTGCATAAACACTACATTTTAATGCTTTATAACATGCCAATGACGCTTTATTTACACGTTCCTGTACTTCAGCTGGAAGTTCTATAACTTCTTCAATTGTACTAACATCATCGTATTTTGCATTGTAGTCAAAAAACTCAGCTGCATGTCGAATTGAAACGATAGGTAACTGTTTACCATCAAAAATTGAACATGTAATCTCGTCACCTTTTATATACTTCTCAATTACTACTTCAGAATCCCATTCGAATACAGTTTCCAGCATTGAGATTAATTCATTTTTATCATTGACGATCTTTACGCCAACACTCGAGCCGCCAGAGTTTGGTTTTACCACTAACGGAAATCCTAACTTATCTAAATCATCAAGCTTTAGATCCTCCATTTTTGTAAGTTCAATCCAATCTGGTGTTTCTACTCCTTCATAACGCAAAATCTTTTTCGAAATATTTTTGTCCATACATATACCGCTAGATAACATATTGCTACCGCTATATGGAATACCTAAACTCTCAAGTGTTCCTTGAACTGTACCATCTTCTCCGTATTTTCCGTGTAATGCTAGCAATGCAAAATCAATGTCTTTCGCTTTTTCAATTAAATCCATTTTTTCATTTAACGTAATTGGAACGATTTCATACTTATTTTTATCTAAATGTGCAATCATTTCATTCCCAGTCATAATTGATACTTGTTTTTCAGAGGATACTCCTCCCATAATAACGCCAATTCTCATTTTCTCAACTCCAAGTTTCATTTTTTAAAGTTTCACCAATTATTTGAATCCCACTAACTATTTCTTTTTCCTTCAATCGTGAAAAGCCTAAGCGGAATGTGTTCTCTCCTCCTCCATCAGAGTAAAAAACATCTCCAGGAGAAAACGTAACTCCTTTCTCATAACACTTTTGTAAAAGTGCGCGGGCTTGAATTTTTTCTTCCAACTCTATAAATAAATGAAGTCCACCATCTCCAGTCATTCTTTTAAACGGAATGTACTGATTACACGCCCCAACAGTTAACTCATATTTTTTCTTATAAACAGATCTTGCTTTTTTTAAATATTTTTCAAAATATCCTTCATGTAAATATTGAAACAAAACAGCTTGATCTAACGTTGATGTGTGAATGGTTCTTGCTCTTTTTACACTTTCTAAATAATGAATGAGTTCTTTATCTGCGATGATCCAACCTACACGTAAACCAGGGAAAAGTACCTTTGAAAAGCTACTAATATAAATCACATTATTACCAGCCCCAGCAAAAGTTAATAATGGCGCTAAATGTGAACCTGAATAACGTAATTCCTCATTAAATCCATCCTCTATAATAGGAATCTTATATTTTGAAAATAATCTCATCAATTCCGTTCTTTTCTCCGAACTCGTAACAATACCAGTTGGATTATGATAAGAAGGGATTAAATACGCGAAATCAAAATCCTTTTCACGCAAACTTTTTTCTACTTCATTCGTATCAATACCATCATCATTCATATTAATCCCATGAACTTCAAGTCCATGTAAACGAAAAAGTTTCAATGCAGCATGGTGAGTTGGGTTTTCACAAATAACACGCCCTGATTTTTTTGATAAAGAAGATAATACAATATCTAATCCTTCTGTAAATCCATTTGTAATTAAAATATCTTTGTTCGAAATATCTACACCTTTCATTTCCATGTAATAGAGTAAATAATTCATTAACGGTCTATAACCTTTTGCATATCCGTAGTTCAGTACGATATCCCCTTCAATGGACATGCGAGTAAGAAAAGCTCTTTTGAAATTTTCAACATCAAATAGCTTTTCATCCGGTGCTATACTATTAAAAACAATCATTCCTTTTTCCCAGCGAACACCATGTTTCATTAAATCTAATTCATCCGCTAATGCGGTAACTGTATTGAGTTTATTTTTCCAATCTATTTCAACAGACGAAGTGTTAGAAATATCAACCTTCGCAACAAAATTTCCTTTTCCTTTAACTGCATAAATGAGTCCTTCTTGCTCTAAATCCGCATAAGCAGCGAGTACTGTATTTCTGCTCACAGATAGTAATTCACTCAGTTCCCTTGTTGATGGGATCTTTTGGTTCCCTAACAAATGTCCTTTCATAATCATCTTTTTTAAATAATCTTTCAGTTGAATATAAACAGGACGATCTTTCACAACTTTAAAATCTTTAAACAAATCCTTACCCCCTGCAATCATTTTTGCATATTTATTTCATTTTCAAAAGGTCCACTACATATGTATTTTTTATTAATAGCGGTACGGTCTTATAAAGTGAAACTTTAATCAGTGGGGATTTTGTTCATCCCCCACCGATTATTAGCCCGCATCAATCGGATATATATGGGCAATAAGGATCCCACCTAACTTTTTTGCTCCATTCGAATTTTGAAGGTATAAGTTTTACTGCTATAAATCTCTACGATATAAGTTAATTACATCTTTTAAAGCAGCTGCTGCGGCCCCGCGTGGATTAGAAGCTCCACCAATTGTAGTAACTTGTCCCATTGTATCTGTAAAGAATGTTATTCCTTTTTCAGTTCCATTTACTTTTGCTAGTGAATGGTCTTTTTCTATTTCAAGCGGTTCTACATTAAGATTCACTTTACCATCCTTATCCTTATATGCTGAAGCTATTAATTTAATATATTTGTTTTGCTCCTTAGCATTTCGAATTTGTTGTTTTGTAACATTTTCGATTCCTTTTATATGTATATCTGTAAGCGTATTCTCAACACCCATCAAGCTGTTTGCCAAAAGTAACAATTTACACGCACTATCTGAACCACTTACATCTAGTATTGGGTTCGTCTCAGCAATTCCTTTATTTTGCGCTTCTTTCAGTGCTTCTTCAAAAGTAACATCTTCTTCATACATTTTTGTAAGTATATAATTAGTTGTCCCGTTTAATATTCCTTCTATTTTTTCAATATTGCAGCCAGCTAAACTAAATTGTCCAATATCTAATGTCGGTAGTGCTGCGGCAGTTGCGCCACTATATCGAATTCGTACATTCGCTTCTTTTGCTGCTTCCTTCATTTCTCTCCAGTGAGTAACAAGTGCACCTTTCGAAATTGCTACAATATCCATATGTTTCTCCATCGCTTGTTTTATATATTGTTTTCCTGGATTTCCATCTTTAAGATTTGTAACAGTTGATTCTACCAATACAGTACCACTTATCCCACTTGTTGCACGTTCCCCTGGATGATGTTCTATATATTTTTCAATCGCAGCAGTACCGCCACCATACATTAATAAATGATGAATAGACAAACCTTCCTCATTATGTATTGCAATATTTCTACCTAATACGCCACTTACAACTAAATGGATTCCATATGTTTCGTATATATATAAATATTTTTCGTTTACTAATTTTATAAACTCTCTTCCTACTGTCCCGTATCCTGATAAAACAACTTGTATTTTCATAATATCCCCCCATATTTTTCTTCCATATCCCTCTTTCAATATAATATAAAGCGCCCCCGAATTCCATCGAGAGCGCTTTATTATTAACTATTGCGGTAGCCGTGATAACTTTTCTGCAATTGTTCTATAAAACTCTTGAATATTAGAAAAACCTAACGTGTCTGAAACACTTAATCCTACCATATCGAGATGATCCCAATTTACTTTCGTTTCAATATGATTCCATTTTCCAGCCTGTAAAAACTCATTATTATTTACAGCAATATTAGACGAAGGCGCAATCATAGAATTTGTATTTACTACACCGTCATTTTGCCACCAAGATGTATCAATTAATGGGCGATTTTCTTCAAATCTTGCATAGGAACCTAAGAAAAATGCATTCCCCATTAACACTTTGTTCATCGTAATATGAGGTAGTTGTAAACCTGTTATAGGTGCTGCTTGTGATGCATGTCCACTATACGATAAGTAATATACATCCGATTGTGTCTTTACCCAACTATTTAACTCCTTTGCTCCATCAGTACTTAAATCCCATTGACTAATATCTTTTGTATTTCTCCAAATTGAACTATTTAAAATACGATCAGTATATTGGAAAAAGGACTCTCCTGCATTCTTTTTTATACCCCATTGATCCAATTTAAAATCATATAACGATAAATTATTGTTTCCTCCTAAACTCGCAGCTGTAATGAGTAAATCTTTAACAAACGGAAGCAATAGACTACCATCCGCAAGTGTTGTCCCGTTGTGAGGAGTTGCTAAAGTTGTAACACTATGAACATACGATTTACCACCTTCAAATAGTGGTGATATCTTTGTGTTCGGATGATTTTTCACATAATTTTTTTCTTCATAACTTCCTTCTTTTAATAGCTGTACTAATGTTCTCGTCGTTTGTCCTCCCATACTATGCCCAACTAAATGAACTTTATTTGTTTCACTCCAATTCGTTGCAAAACCACTATATGTTCTACCAAAACGATTATGTCCATGTTTCTCAGCGTGTGCCGCACCATAATCTACTGTTCCACCGTTAATTTGCGCGTATAATTCACATGCACGGTCCCAATTACTAGAAACAGGGCCAACAGCAGCAGTATGTACTGTGTAACCATTTCTTTTTAAATCTTCCTGTATATCATGAACACCACCCCAATATTTTACCTCTAACATTTCTTCCCTACCCCATCCAGCAAATCCATTCACTAAAATGATAGGATAATTATTTTGTTGTCTCTCTTCAGCGTAAGTTGTTTTCGCTGCGAATGAACAAACAGTTACTAATGTGAAAAAACATACTTTTAAAAATAACTTCCCCATACTTTCTCCCCCTAATTAAACGCTTTCATTTTTCTGTGAAAAAGATTGACACAATCAGTTTTTAACTTAAACATAATGTAAAGTATTTTATATACGTTGTATATATAGAAAACATATATAAATGTTGATAAATATTAATTCAAGTTAATATTTATTTTTTACAATATTAGCTATAGTTTCCTCATGTTCAACGGATTAAAAGATCATAAGAAAACTAATTTCGCTGCTTGAAAAGAAGGAAAAAGCATGCAAATCGGATCAAACATTCATACATTATCTCAACCTACTAAAATAACTCCATCTAATCTTGAGCATAATACTATCTCTTCTACTAAACTTGAAGGTAAGAAAGCGAATGATCCTATCAAGTTCGATATTTGTTCATCTGAAAAAGAAATGAAACAGCCTAAGCATAAATTTAACGAATTAGATTTATGGAAGATGTTGAAAGATAAAGGTGTTCCATTATGGATCATCCTTGAAATGCTACAAAAAGTCCGTAAAGAAAAAGAAGCTCAAAATAGTTCGGCTCAAAATCCAAATTCGATTGAAGAAACGAACGAGACTCGATTAAATGAAGTAATGTAGTTTATGTTCTCTAAATGATCTATACATAAAAAGAGTTCAAGATCGATAAAGTTTCTATCAACCTCGAACTCTTTTTTAAGATTTTTCTCCAATCGTTACAAACTGAAAAGATACTTCTCCTTCTAAACCTTTAATTAGCTTTCTTACTTTTACATTTTCATTAATCAATGTATTATCTGTCGACATTTTAGGTTTTTCGTCACCTAAAGATTTTTTCAGATGAAGAAGTTGCATTTTCGTTTCATTTGCTTTTATTTCTTTATATACACTATTTTTCGCTACAATCACATACCATTGAAACCCATAATTACGAGTGTTACCAATCCAAGCATTACTATCATATTTAACAGGAATCTCTCTTCCTTCTATTTCAATACTTTGTATAGTCTTTTCGTCTTCATGTGTAAATAATAATGAGCCTTCTTTTGGAAAATTCGGTAATGTGTCTATAGGCATCGAACTGGATACATTATCCCGTTTACAAAAAATCTTTTCTTTAATCATCGCTTGCGCAGTAGATTCATTTAATATTAGTACCTTCCCTTTTCCAAATTCACCTGTTTTCACTGAATAAACTTCATTTTCTTTCGTATTTTCCTTATAACGATTAATAATTGGTGAAGCATTATTCTCATCTCCAATTATTAGTACACCGTTAGCTGGGAATAAGTCTTCATTTTTAGAACATGCGCTTAAGCTTATTAAAATTATTATAGTTAACATGAAGATAGTTAGTGTTCTTTTCATCACGGTTCCTTTCATAATTCAATTTGTTTTTCACATGATTTCCTGTAATCTTAATAGTTGATATCCTCTATTGTTCCATAGTTTTATACAGCTTTTGTAGGTACCGCCAACGAGTTATAAAGAAATATAAAACTTGTATACATATAAATGAAATTAAAATAACGATAGAGCTATTTAAAATAGAAAAATCGACTAATTGTTGTAATGCCGTATAAGCGACTACAGTATGAATTACTGCAACGACAATCGGTAAGAAGAACATTAATACTAACTGTCTCGTTACAACTTTTTTTAACTCTCGTTTACTTAATCCCATTTTCGAAATCATTTTATATTGCTGTTGATCGCGATCCAAATCAGTATATAATCGAAAATAGATAAAACTAGCAGCGAATGTGAAGAAGACGATTCCGACTAAAACACTTGCCATAAGTAATAATCCATTCGTTTGCTTTGCACTTAACAAATCTAATGTTAAAGCTTGAAAGTAGAAATTATCTTTGCTAACATCTTTTTCAAATATACTATTTAATTGGTTTGAAATCTCTTTCGTTTTCATCCAATCATCTACAACAAATCCGTAAGTACGATTTTGATCACCTATATCATCTTGGTCAGGAGAAACAGGAATTCCATCATACACATGATCTTGAACAGCAATATAAATACTTCTAGTATCATGCGGTAAAACTAAATTTTCTACAGCTTTTTTCACACGAAATGTCTTTGTCCAATCTCCTTGAATGACTTCAATATTCTTTTTATAGTCACCATTTCTAAATTCTTGTTTTTGGGATACCATTCCAGGGATTAGTAAAATTTCATCTTCTTTTTCAATCGTTTCTTGTTGATACCCGAGTGCTCTCGCAAGTTCGTTATATTCACTTAACTTTATTACATATACGTTACTTTCTGTATATTTATTTGAAGACGAAGCCATTCGATAAGGAATATTAGCATCATCAAGATGTTTTTTTATAGTAGAGAGATTTTTATCTACCTCTTTGTCTGTTTCAAAACTTACATACAGAAATGTATACGGATTTGTCATTCTTACTAAATCCCTATTACCGAGAGCAGCTGTCGTACCAATTGCTGTAAATGCAACTGCTGAAATAATAGATACTATAAAAAACATGGTTGCATTATCTTTCATACGATAAATCAATTCTGAGAATGTTAATATATTCGTTCTCTTTAAAAAGAAAGATTCACTTCTTTTTGCCAGATACAATATATAAACGCTACATTGCGTATATAAAAAGTACGTTCCTATAATTACTAAAAGTACACCCGTTCCGAGCGTAATAAAACTATGATTTGAAATAAAATGAAATACTGATAAATACCCACATCCTATACTAATTAAAGAAAGTAGCGATAATAAAATTGAAGATTTCGGTTCAGGTTTTGGTTTTTCTTCTGCTTGAATGAGTTCTACAAGTTCTGTTACTTTTACCATTTTAAAAGTAATAAGCGAAACAATTAAAAATAAGAAAAGAAACGTGATGACTGTTAATAATACCGCCTGCACTGGTATATAAAAAGGTAGGCCATTGTTAATCATTAATACACTTGCGCTTATCAATAACACTAGCTTAGAGAATACGAGTCCAATGAGAATCCCTATACAAATTGAACCAAATCCAATTAACATATTTTCAATTAATAATAATTTCTTAAGCTGTCGCATTGACATACCTTGCATCATTAATATGCCAAATTCTTTCTTACGCGTTTTTAAAAATGAACTGACTGAATATAGAATGAAGAAAAATGAAAATACAAAAATTAATCCTTGCGAAACGGTAAATCCTAACGTACCAAATGCACTTATTGTTGCACTTGTCGATTTTAACTCCCCTTGTAAATCAGGATGAAATAATAATAGGGCATACGTAAAGAAAATCATAATAGAAAATGCACAACTTAAAAAATGGGCAGCGTATGTACGCTTATTACGAAAAATATTATTAAATGCGAACTGACGAAAAGTCATGCCTTTTTCCTCCTAACAAAGAAAGGACATCCATAATCTTTTGATAAAAGGCTTGCCTACTTTCACCACAATAAATTTCGTTATATAATTGACCATCTTTAATAAATATAACTCTGCTGCAAAAACTCGCTGCATAAGGATCATGTGTAACTAACATCATCGTGGCTTTTTCTTCTTTATTAAGAGTATCTAGCATCTCCATTACATCATTTGAAGATTTAGAGTCTAAATTCCCAGTTGGTTCATCGGCAAGTAATAATTGTGGTTTATGAACGATTGCACGAGCGATTGCAGTTCTTTGAGCTTGCCCCCCTGATATTTCAAACGTTCTTTTACTCAATATATCTGCAATATTTAATTTCTCTGCAATTTCTTCCACTCGTTTGTTCATTTCTTGTACAGATACACCATCTAATGTCATCGGCAATACGATATTTTCCTTTACTGTAAGTGTGCTAAGTAAATTAAATGATTGAAAAACAAATCCTAATTGTTTCCTACGAAATAAAGCTAAACTGTCTGATGATAACTGGAAAGGATTTGTACCATTTATTAATATTTCTCCTGATGATGGAGAATCGATAGTAGATACCATATTTAATAATGTTGTTTTCCCGCTACCTGATGGTCCCATAATTCCTACAAATTCACCTTCTTGAATTGATAAATCAATATCTACCAATGCTTTAAAAGGTATTTTCCCTTTATATACTTTACTAATACTTTTTGCATGTAAAATTTCCATTTATATTCTCCCTTCATTTCCACTGCTCACTATAAAGTGTAAATGAATTGTCTTATAGCACATATTGATTCATCTTTCATTTATCTTACACGCTTGTAAGATTTCTAAAAAAACTGATAACAAACCTATTTTCAATCTATAATTAATGTATATCCATCTTATAATATTTGCATTGTGGTATGAAATACAATGCTGTTTATTTCTAATTTTTATTAATATAAGAAAAAAGACCGATTGCTTTATCGGTCTTTTACTTTCAAGTATCATATTTTAACTAATGCTTTTAGTTAAAATATATTTGAGTAACCTATTAATACTATTTCACTTGATAATACCCCCTGCAAAAAACTGAGTTTTTCGGTTTAATTGCAATAAAAAATGAATTGTAGATATCTGAGGCAGAGATAAATGTGTTTATCCAACATATAAATAACATGATTGATTTCATATTTCCTGATACATAAAACGACATAACAGCAGGAACTATTGATAATACAATAATAGGCAAGCTCATAAAGACCCAAAATCTCGCTTTGGATAGTATTGCATTTGTATTTAGCCAAAAAAATATTCCACTACATGTTAAGCTAATATCACCTTTTTTATTTAAGACCAAAATGTGTAGACATTCGTGAATAATAAAGACAAAAATACCAATTAGGATAAGATAAAATATATTAATATGAGTGAAACCTATTTCAAAGAAATAGGGTATTAGAAAAATGATTATCTGAAGTAGATATACAAACTCCATATAATGTTTTCGATACCAATTATTCTGTATAAAAGGAGTCCATTCTGAAAAATCCATACTTATTTGTGGCAAGTGACGAAACCAAATTATGATATGTGTTCCCCTCCCTTATTTAAACTATTTCATAACTTAAACATTTAATCCACTAGCACTCAACCGTAAGTTTTATATGTACCCCCTCACTAGACTTACCAACACTTTTTGTTGACTAAGACCAAACTCTTATCCCACTTTTCCCGTGCATTCTTCTACTTGAGCTTAAAGTAATTCATTTGTAGGTTGATTTGAGTAAGAAACTTGCGTTTTCATAGATACATACATTCGACAAAATCTTCCAAATCCCTTTTCGTAAATGATTTTTTAAAATGGTTATCACATGTACAGCTTGATGCTCCTGCTTTGGTGAAAAGCAATTCCATCAAGAAGTCATCCGAATTGCACCTTTCACATGTTAACAGATATAAAGTGAATGTAAAAAAACTTAGAGTTTTAGCTCTAAGTTTTTTAACGATTTCGTTTTAATTCCTTTTACAGGGCAATATTTTTTATCCATTCGGATTTACTCAATTGATAATGATTATATAGTTGATTTTCTATCGTCTGTTGTCTCATATAAGTAAACCCGCATTTTTCAATTACTTTATTTGATGGTACGTTGTTAATTAATGCAATTGCGTTAAGGGCATCAACATTTGTATTTTCAAACAAATAGCCGATCAAGCCTTTTGTCGCTTGAGTTGCATAACCTTTATGTTGATACTCACTTGAAATAGCATACATAATTTCTCTATTTGGTGAAGGGAGTTCTTCTTTAATACCCGTACAACACCAACCAATAAACTCATTTGTACTTGTAATAAATACCCCTAACTTTAAAGAATACTCTTCAACGTTTGATGTAAGTTTCACGGCATCAAAAAATGCTTTATTTTCTGGTACCTCATAATTTGTAACCCAATTAACCCTCTGTTCTTTCGTTGATTTCCAGTCCGGTAAAAACTTTTCTATTTCCGGTTGATTTGATATTTTATAAATGCTCTCCGCATCTTTCATAGTAAACTCTTGCAAGTATATATCTCCACAGTCTATTCTAAATAAATTAGTCGAACTCTCTTCTCCCATGTTAATCCCCCTTAATTACATTAAAGCGCCTTAATTTGCTTCGTAAGTTCTATAAATCGTTCATCAAGTTCTTTATATTCTTTATCGTTAGAAGTTAAAAAGCTTAATTTACCTAATACTTCTTGTCTCTCTGTTTCTAACGTTAAACGTAGCTCTTCAATATCATCTCTTGTTTTAGTAGGTTCTTCTAGCTGCTTTTGTATCGTATTATTTGAAAACACAAGTTTCGTATTAGTTGTTTTCTCTATAAAATATCGATCGTGAGAAACGATAACTAGTGTTCTATTATACTCCGCTAATGTATTTTCCAGCTGTTCACGTGAAGGGAGGTCAAGGTGATTCGTCGGTTCATCTAGAATAAGTACATCTTTTTCATCTAAAATATAAGCCATTAACTTACATTTCACTCGTTCTCCCATGCTCATATGTTCAATCGGCTCTTTCCATTGAGAAGCTTGGAATCCTAAATGTTTCATTAAATTTTGGACTTTTCCTCTTTCTTCAAATGTCTCTTTAAAAAATAAATCTTCTGGTGTTTTATCCAGTGGTAAATCAAATACTTCTTGTGTTAAATAACCGATGTTTGCAGATGGTGAAATCCATACTTCTCCTTGTACAGTTTCCGTTCCCATAATCATCTTCAGTAGTGTTGTTTTCCCGCTACCGTTTGGTCCAACAATTGCAACCTTCTCACCGTGCTGAATTGTAAAATTAACGTTTTCAAATAATATTTGTCTATTAAATTCTTTCCTCAATTGTTTCACTTCTAAGAAGCGTTTTCCTACTTTTTTATTCGCTTGAATAGAAAACTCGACTGAATACTCTTCTTTCACACGTTCTACTTTCGTTTTCTCCAGCTCTTTTTCGAGACGTTTTCGTTTTGACTTCACTTGCGCATCCATTCGCTTCGCTTTTACACGATAAAACTCTTTAACTCCTTCTTGTTTTGTAGACTGTGCGTGTGCCTTTTGTGACCATGAACTTAATTCTTTTATATGTGTTTCTACTTGTTCTATCTTTTTTTGCTGCTTTTCATATTCACGTTGCTGCGTCAATCTTCTTTGCTCACGCGCTTTCATATAACTCGTATAATTACCGCTATGCTCAATTAATTTTTTATCCTCAATTGACCATATTTTTGTTGCGACAACATCTAAAAAATATCGATCATGTGATACAACGATAACTGTACCTTTCATATTTTTTATTTGTTTAATGAGAAATTCCGTACTCATCTCATCTAAATGATTTGTCGGTTCGTCTAATATTAAGACATTAGGATTTCCAGCAAATCCTTTCGCTAACCGAACTTTCAGCTTTTCACCACCACTTAAAGTATGAAAATCGTTCGTTGGCACGCCCCATTTTGCAAGAAGCTCTGCTTCTTTTGCAATCACATCATTACTAATAAAAGATTCTATTTCTTGTTCAACATATGCGGTTGTCATATTTATTTGCTGCCATTCAACAGTACCTTTTGATGGTTCAATCTTCCCATTTATTAATTGAAGCAACGTTGATTTACCAGCACCATTTTTACCAATTAATCCGATAACATCTCCTTGTTTTACTACTACATTCATTTTTTCTAACAAAGTATTTTCCTTTATTTCAACATACACATCATTTAATTTTAAAAGCTCTTTCATATTACCGATCCCTTTCATAAAGGGAGAACAAAAAATCCTCCCAAAGTAATTTTGGCAGGATTAGTCATTACATCATTTATACCCAAATAAGCTATTACGCAAATTAAATAGCAATACCGTTGAATGGAATTGGGCAGACTAATCCTATTTTTTATAAATTGAAATTTATTGAATTTCAACGTTTAAAAATAAGATTAGTTAATCATCGTCCACCCATCATTCCTTTCCGTCGTTAGTAACCATATTGTACCATAGTGGTATTGTATGCGTAAATATCATTGTTTGTACGTAAAAAAGTTTATTTTCCCTCTTTGCACTTCATATCAATAAAACACAAACTACATTTTCATGTTCTTCTTACTTTAGATTTCCCTATCTATAAACTTCTATATACTCCTCCTTATATAATTTTTATATAAATTTATGATCAATTATATATTATACATATTAAATTTCAGTTCTTATAATAAAGGTATCATTTTAAAGGGGGACACTATAATGGAATTTAGCAGACTAGGAAACAGTGGATTAACAGTTAGCAAGATTGCATATGGGAACTGGATAAACCATGGTGGAAAAGTAGATGAGGATACTGCAAATGATTGTGTGAAAGCAGCACTAGATGTCGGAATTACAACGTTCGATACTGCTGATGTTTATTCAGACACTATAGCCGAAGAAGTACTTGGCCGATCTTTAAACGGTATACGCCGAGAAAGTATAGAACTCTGTACAAAAGTTTGCCATCCGACTGGCCCCGGAAAAAATGATCGTGGCTTATCACGAAAGCATATTTTAGAAAATTGTAATGCATCTTTACGTCGATTGCAGACAGACTACATCGATGTCTATTATGCACATAGATATGATACAACCACTCCCCTTGAGGAAACGATGTTAGCTTTTGCTAATCTTGTACGACAAGGTAAAGTCCTTTATTTAGGCGTAAGCGAGTGGACATCAGAACAAATCACCCGCGGTGCAGCACTTGCTCGAGAATTGAACATCCCACTTATCGCTAGCCAACCTCAATATTCGATGTTGTGGCGAGTTATTGAAACCGATGTGATACGAACATGTCAACGTGAGGGACTTGGCCAAATCGTATGGTCCCCCCTTGCACAAGGTATTCTCACTGGAAAATATCAACCTGGTAAATCAATACCCACTCAATCACGTGCTAATTCAGATGCTGGTAAACCATTTTTCCAAAAACTCGTGCAACGTTGGATGAGTGATGATGTACTTACTGCAATTCAGAAACTCAATCCCATCGCGCAAGAAACTAGCCTTACCCTACCTCAACTCGCAGTTGCTTGGGTATTACAAAATCCAGCTGTTTCCTCTGCAATTATTGGCGCATCAAATCCGGAGCAAATAAGAGAAAACGTAATTGCCTCTAGTGTTAAATTGCAACCTGAAATTATGGATCAAATTGATGGTGTGCTAAAAGGTTTCATTGAGTACGATCCGAGCAAAACAGGTTAAAACATCAGTGAATTCTCCCTATAAAGAAGCTTTCCTTTCCAAATCCACACTGCCCATCCTATAAAGATGGGTTTTTATCTTTTACATTCACATTGTGAGATCGTATAAACCTCTCTAACAACTGTTAAAAAGTTCTCTAACACAACAGATTTTTCATCTAGTCTCCATCCAGCATATAAATTTATTTTCGGTGTATTTTCTTGAATTTCTTTATATATGACTCCTGATTTTTTATAACTTTCCACTGATGATGGAACGACAGAAATCCCCATTCCTGCTGCAACTAAATTCACAATCGTTTGCATCTGAATTGCTTCTTGAACAATATTTAAACTTACTCCATGTTCCCAAAAGTAACTAATAATTAAATCATAAAAGTTTGTACCAAAATGACGTGGAAATAAAATAAATGGTTCATCTACTAATGATTTGATTGAAATGTTAGGTAACGAAACGAAAGGGTGCTCTTCATACAAAACTAATTTTAAACATTCTTCAGAACAAACTTCGGAAGCTAATATTTCATTATTCTGCTTGGAACGAATAAATCCAATATGAATTTGTTTTTCATATAGCGCTTTTATTTGCTGGTCTGTTGTCATCTCGCGTAATATAAGCTGTATTCTAGGAAAACGTTCTCGAAATTTTTTTAATATCTCTATTACAGTTTCTGTAGAATCGACAAAACCGATTATTAAATGGCCTATCTTCCCTTCATCCGCAAGCTGTGTTTCTTTAATGGTTCTATCTACTTGAAGTAATGTTTGCCGCGCACCTTCTAAAAATATTTTTCCAGCATCCGTAAGTTCAACCATTCTTTTTGTTCGATGAAAAAGTTGAACTCCTAACTCTTCTTCTAATTTACGAATTTCTTGACTTAAAGGAGGTTGTGCCATCATAAGACGCTCTGCTGCACGACTAAAGTTTAATTCTTCTGCCACTGTTATGAAATATCTCATTTTCCGAATATCCATTACAATCCCCCTACCATAAACGAATAATAAACAATTCGCTTTTAATTCTCTTAGGTAAATAATTCTTTATTCCCAAGTGGTACAAAACAAGGCTAAAAAACTTATCTTCAAAGTTCTTTAGCCTTGATCACTTGTTACACATTAAAAAATATTATTCGTACAACGGTACCTTTACCAACCTCTGAATGGATCTCTACATTATGTCCCAATTGTTTCGTAATTTCATATACAAGATATAGCCCCATTCCCGTTGATTCTTTAAAATCTCTACCATTTTCTCCGGTAAAGAAAGGTTTAAATACTCTTGGTAAATCTTGCTTCGGTATCCCTACGCCACTATCGATAATTTCAAGTACAACTGTATTACCTTCCTTATATGCTTTCACTTTAATCTTTTCTCTACTACCTGATGAATATTTAATCGCATTCGATATAACTTGTCCAATTAAAAATTGCAACCATTTCGCATCACTTTCTACCGTAATACCTTTATCAATTTCAAGCTCTGGATATACAAAATTTCGGATAAAGAAGCGTTTATGTTCATGCACAGAATCATTCACTATTTTATGTAGTTGTACTCTTTCTACATAAAAATCTTGTGTGAATGCTTCTAAACGTGCGACATATAATGCCATCTCTAATCCCTTTTTCAATCGATCTGTTTCCTCGTTAATACTTTCAAAACGCGAATCCACTTCATCCTGTGTAATTAATTCTATTACAGAAAGAGGTGTTTTCATTTGATGAATCCACTGATTCATAAAGGTTAAATGATCATTATTTTTTCTCTCTTGTAATTGCAGCTGATTTTGATAATGACGATATTGTGCATCAAGCAAATCTTGGAGAGCGGTAGATAAAACTGCAAAATCAGATTTTTGAACGGATTCATCCAAAGATTGCAATGGATTTGCTAAGCGCTCATAAAAAGAACGATGTGTAAAATAACGAAATACTAAGTAGCTTACCATAAAAAAAGCACCTAAAAACATTGCATATAATGCTGTTGTAATATGATTATGTCCATCAAACCAATAAACTAAGAATATGGCTAGTAGTTGGATCGCAGTAAAACAAATAAGTGGTATATGATCACGTATAAACAACCTTATCATTTTTCCATACCATTATCCCAAGTAATATGTAATCTATACCCAACACTACGAATTGTTTCAATTGCTCCTTCAATTTGTAACGTTTTTAACTTTTTACGCACACGTGTTGTATTTACACTTAATGTATTATCATCAACATAAGATTCACTATCCCATAATTTATTTAATAATACTTCCCTACTCACAACACGCGGATAGTTTTTCATTAACATTTCTAATAAAATGGCTTCATTTCTCGTTATATCAATCTCTTGGTTCCGCAACTTCAAAACAAGTCTTTCAGGATATAAACAAAGACCTTGTTGCTCAACCATTCGTTCTTCTATTTTCGGTGCATAGTCTCCATAAGCACGTCTTAAATGACTACGAATTTTCGCCATTACAACTTCATAATGAAAAGGCTTCGGAATAAAATCATCGCCACCATTTTCTAACGCCATAACTTGATCCATCGTACCTTCACGGGCCGAGATAAATAAAATTGGACATGTGGAAACTCCGCGAATTTGACGACACCAATAGTAACCGTCAAAGCTTGGTAAATTAATATCTAATAAAACTAACTCTGGCTGTTCTTCTAAAAATATGTCTAACACATTTTGAAAATCCGATATAACAATCCCTTGGTAACCGTATTTCGCAACATAAGTTGATAATAGCTCCGCAATTTTCATATCATCTTCAACAATCATAATTTTGACCATTCTTAAACTCCTTTTAATTCACAATCTCAAATATACTTATACAAAATAAATACTACCTCTTTTTATTTAATCCGTAAATTATAAAAGGATACTAAAAAAAACAGCATCCTTCTTCTATTATTCTTATTTAATATTAAATTTACTACAATTAAAACCCAGCTTCTCCACATATTCCATTCCTAGTTCCATCCGCGTCGTTTTTAGTGGATCCACAACTTGACAAATTTTCAAATTACCCGCTGCTGATAATAAAAGAGTTGCATCTGCTTTAGACATTTCTAATTCTTCATGTAAAAATGTCACCATATTACGTACAGCACGATTCGCTGCATCGTCTAACAATTTCTCTGAAGCAATCGTCATTATTTTTTCTTTTTGGATAGCCATTGGTAATGGCCATTTTTTTTCTTTTATAATTTGAACAGTTACAGTTACCTCTCCAGCAACTTCCACCCCACTAACACCAATTTCACCATCACCCATTGCAGCGTGTAAATCTCCTAATGCCAAAAGAGCGCCAGGAACATTTACAGGTAATAATAATGTAGTGCCTTCTTTTATCTCTTTACAATCCATATTTCCGCCGTGGTCATGCGGTGTTCCACAGGAAATACTCTCCTCTTTCGGGGCCGTACCAATTACACCAATCATGGGGTTAATTGCAATATGTATTTCATTGGAAAATATAACATGTTCATTATGTATTGGGACAATTTTCACTGTATTTTCATTTAGCTCATCCCCCATTACACCGAGGTTCGCACCTGTAGTTAAAACACCCTGCTCTGCAATTTTAATCTTTTCAATCGTTACGGCTAATATATCACCAGATTCTGCACCTTTAATATATACAGGTCCAGTCGCTGGATTAATTCGGTTCCAATCTAATTCTTGAAACACAACATCTTCAGAATCAATTTGATTTTCAAAGCAATCATATGTTTCAAATACAAGACGGCTCCCAATTTCCACTTCCATACAGGGCTTATTTTCTGGTGACATTGCGTAAATGATATGTTCTTTATGAATACGATGCATAGTACCTCTCCTTTTTCGTTTTTATCTTCTATATAATAATTAGCTTTTATCTGTATAAGCTCCTTTTTAAAATTAGTAGTTATTTTAAAGAAAAATGCACTTAGCTCATTTTGAAACATACACTCTTTACTATAACAGGTAAAGAAAGGTGGTATTACAATGCCCCTTATTCCATACAACGAAAGCGACGTTGATTTACTCGCTCGATTAATTCGTGCTGAAGCTGAGGGCGAAGGACGACAAGGTGAACAACTTGTTGGATGTGTTGTCGTAAATCGTGTGTTTTGTGATTGTTTAGATTTTAAAGAGCTTCGATCTGTGCGTGATGCAGTATATCAAAGCCCTGGCGGATTCGAAGCGGTTCAATACGGATACTTTTATCAACGTGCCCGTGAATCAGAAAAAGAAATCGCAAGAAAAGTTTTACAAGGTGAATGGCGCTGGCCAGCACGATGGGCTCTTTGGTATTTTCGTCCAGTTGGAGCTTGTCCATCCGAGTGGTATAATCAGCCGTTTGCAGGACAATTTAAAAGTCATTGCTTTTACGAACCAAGTGGTGATGAATGTCCAAAAATGTATTCAAGATAGTAAAAATTAAGCAACGCAAGTACTTATTCTATTGAGTACTTGCGTTGCTTTTAACTATCTTTTAGAAATCTAATAATGTGACGAATTTTCTGGCGCCTACTACATGTATTAATAACGGTATACGTGGACCACTTGATTGATTCATAATGAGCCTATATATAACGGTAAATAATTGTTTTTGATTTTCTTTCATTATTTTTTTATTTTCATGATGACAAATCGTATACAATTGCTCCATTAGTTTAGAATGATCGTTATTATAACGAAGTATTTTACAAACTTCTACTAGCCATTTTTTCTGCCTTTCATCTAATGTGTTATAAAACTCCGTATTTTTCTCTTTATTTACCGCAATTATTTTTTTAGATTGAAAGTTTCTTATCCAATACTCTGCACGATTACTTATCGCTATCATTTCAGGTAATCCATAGCACCTATCTATTTTCTCTAATATATCTTGTAAAATAGACGAATCAAAATTTAATAACGGTAAAGTTCCTGCTACTTGATTAAACTTTGGATACTCTTTAAATCGGCTATCAAGTCTAGAAAGTTTAATTGCATCAAATAAATCTTCATTTTTGATTGTTTTATTTTCATAACTGTCCCTCAATCTCTCATACTCTGTATAATTGCGAATCACATCTTCATCAAGTCCAATATGAAAAGCTGCATCAGGCTTATATTTTGCAAACATAAACAGAATTACTTCTGGTACATACACTTTTAATAAGTCGCTAGGTGTAATACTATTCCCTGAAGAACTGGACATTTTTTCATGATGCCCTTTAATTCCAATGAAATCATAAGCAACGTATTGAGGGGCTTCACAACTGAATATTTTCCTTGCAATTTCTTTTGATACATTATAACTACCTGTTTCCGATGAATGATCTCTCCCACCCGGTTCGAAAATTACATCCTCTATCATCCATCTCATCGGCCAATCGATTTTCCAATTCAGTTTCATTTGATTTGTATTTAATACGGATAATTTATTTTGATTTCCACATTCACAGTCATATCGAACTGTTTTTAGTACTTCATCAAAATGTGTAATAGTTGTTGCATCTTTCCCGCAGCTCTCACAATATAACGTAACGGGATAAAAGTTTTCTCTATCCTCTTCTCGGTGTATTCCTGTTTTAAAACCCATTAAAATATCATATATTTCTTTTCTTTTATACAAAGACTCTATTATGTTTTCGTTATACCTTCCGCTTCTATATTCAGCATGTTGATAAATAAATTCTACTTCAATTCCAAATGCTTGAAGCGATTCCTCAAACTCTTTTTCAAAATGCTCTGCGTACGAATTATGACACCCATACGGATCAGGAATATCACAGTATGGCATACCAATATATTTTGCAAAAGAAGGATCAATATTTTTGGGAACTTTTCTAAACCTGTCATAATCATCCCATGAAAATATAAAACGAGTCTTTTTCCCTAAATCTTGAAGCGACCTTACAACAAAATAAGTCGTTACTATTTCACGAAAGTTACCAATATGAACCGAACCAGATGGACTAATTCCAGATGCGCAAACAAAAGTTTCTTTGTTGGGATGTTTTCTAATTAATTTATGTGCCACTTCATACGCCCAATGCATATACTCACCTCAATTGTATTTTTGTTTTCACATTTTCAGTTTTATACAATAAAAAAACTCCCACCCCCAAGATTATTAATCTTGAGGACGAGAGTTATTAGCTTCGCGGTACCACCTCAGTTTGTTAATACGTCACCATATTAACCTTTTCAGGTACGGCAAAATATGCTTATACCCTATCTCTATAACGGGAGAACCCGTCGCACCATTCCTAAACAAATTAGTTCCTTGCGCAGCTCCAAGTCTTTTTTCGTTAAGATGTTTAACCGCTCTTTCTCAGCTACCAGAGCTCTCTGTATGTATTCATTCTTAACTACTCTTCTCTTCAATGCCATTTTGAATATTAGTTTTTACATATGATAATTTATAACGAATACATTGTCAAATTTTTCTGAACGAAAACAAATAGCATATAACTATCTAAAAAAATGTTTTATCGCTTCCAGTTGAATTTTATGACTACATTCATTACAACAATATTTCCCCTCCGGATTTCTCTTGAATTCCCTATATTTTCCGCTTCCTTCGTATACGCGAAATACATTTTTACATGAAAAACAGACAATTTCATAAAACATCATATGCATTTCCCTCCCCATGGCTATACGCTATTTTCGAATTACGTGATAAGGCCCTCTTTTCTTACACTGGAAATCTTAATTTCATTTCAGTGAAAGGTTTACCTCTCGTCTTATCGAACTTTATATATAGCTTTAATGAATAGAGGTGAAACATATTGCTCAGAAATATAGAATTAGTCGTTGATGCTAAGGCGAATTTAGGGGAAGGTCCTTGCTGGGATGAGAAGAAACAATTATTATACTGGGTTGATATTATCGAGAAAAAATTATGTCTTTATAATCCTGTTAAAAAAACAAACCGAGCAATCACTCTCGACCAACAAATCGGTTGTGTTGTTCCATATACGAACGATGAAGTTTTAGTAGCAATGGAACAAGGCTTTTATTCTCTTAATCTTGACACAAAAATACTTACACATATTTATGACCCTGAACCAGATTTATTAGAAAATCGCTTTAACGATGGAAAATGCGATCCAGCTGGCCGCTTTTGGGCGGGCACTACAGACTTATACGGTATTAATGCTGCTGGTTCCTTGTATTGTTTAAACAATAATTTCAACGTAGATAAAAAAGTTGCACATGTAAATACGTCAAATGGTATAGCTTGGTCCCCTGATCATACATTTCTTTATTTCATTGATACACCTACAAAAAAAGTAGTCCGTTTTCATTATGATATACATACTGGTGTAATTAGCAATCCAACAGATGTTATCATCTTCCCTGAAAATGAAGGTATACCCGATGGCATGACAATTGATGTAGAAGGTTGTTTATGGATTGCACATTGGGGAGGCTCGAAGATTACTAGATGGAATCCCTTTACTGGAAAACAGATTTTAAGTATTCCGATTCCTGCTTTATATGTTACGTCGTGTACTTTTGGAGGACCTAATTTGACCGATTTATATATCACAACAGCCCGAACAAGAATGACGGATGCGGAATTAAAACAGTACCCACATGCTGGTGGTATATTTCGAATTCAAATGAATGTCAAAGGTTGTCCAACCTATTCATTTCGCCATGAAACTATTGGAGCTGAAACACTATGAACAGAATCGATTACATAAGACAAGAAGAGAAAAACTATCACGATCTTTGCTATGATCAATATAAATTATTCGAAGCTGGATCTTGGCTTTATAAACCCGTTAAAACAGTTTTGGACATGCTGAACTATTTTGAAGGACAGAAAGACCTACAAATACTTGACCTTGGCTCTGGTGTCGGTAGAAACAGTATTCCGATTGCACAAAAAATCACGAATAGTGGCGGCACTGTTACTTGTGTTGATCTACTCGATTCGGCTTTAACGAAGTTACAAGTTTATAGCAAAGAATATGGTGTATTTGAATACATAAAAACGAAACAAGCAGCAATTGAAAACTACTATATTGTTCCTAATACTTATGACTACATCGTTGCAGTATCAAGTTTAGAACATGTCAGATCAATAGACGATTTTAAAAAAGTGCTTCACTCTATGAAAAATGGGACAAAGAGTGGTGGTATCAATTGTTTAATAGTTAACTCTAGCATTCAAGAAATTGACTTGGAAACGAATCAAGAATTAGATGCTTTAATTGAAATTAACCTTCCTACGGAAGAAATGATACGTACACTAAAAGGCGCTTATACCGAATGGCAAAAAGTAAAAGTTGAAATAAAAAGTTTAGCGTATGATATTCTACGAAACGGTACACACATTCAATTAAATACGAATGCGATTACTTTTGTCATGCAAAAATTGTAGTTTATATGAGTGGTGACAATTTTCTTTTTAAGTCACCACTCGTATATTTATGTAAACATCATTCCATTGTAATTACAATTTTCCCTCTAGTATGCTGACTTTCACTCAAAATATGAGCTTCTCTAATTCCTTTTTCATTAAACGGAACAACCTTACTAATGATTGGTTTAATTTTTTCAGCTTGAATCAAACCTGATAATTCGTATAATTGCTTTCCGCTTGGTTTTAACCATAAAAATCCTGATTTTATTCCTTGTACTTCATGTACCGGTTCATGAACGATAGAAACTAGAACACCACTAGGCTTAATAATTTGAAAACTTTTCTCTTGTACTTCTCCGCCGATTGTATCTAACACAATATCATAATCCGATAGTAGCTCTTCAAATTTATCTTTTTTATAATCAATGATGAGGTCAGCACCTAAAGACTTTAAAAACTCTTCATTTTTACTACTTGCAGTTGTAGCGACAAAAGCCCCAAATGATTTCGCGATTTGAATTGCAAAACTACCTACTCCACCAGCTCCAGCATGAATTAATACTCGATCATTTTCTTTTATTAGTGCGTAATCAACAAGACTTTGCCAAGCTGTTAGTCCTGCAAGAGGTATAGACGCAGCTTCTTCAAAACTAATATTATTTGGCATGTAAGCTACTAAATCTGATTTTACTGTAATGTATTCAGCATAGGAGCCTTTCCCTATATTTTCTGGTTTCGTAAACACTTTATCTCCTATTTTGAAATGGTCCACATCTTCTCCAACTTCTTCAATTACTCCAGCAACATCTAAACCTAATATTATTGGAAATGAAAATAGCAGTTTCTCTTGTAATTCTCCCTTTCTTATTTTCCAATCAACAGGATTGACAGATGTTGCGTGTATGCGTATTAATACTTCATTACACTTAATAACCGGCTTTGGAACTTGTCTTTCTTGTAATTTTTCAACACTACCATATTGATCAATAATAATTGCTTTCATTTCCTCTCCTCCTTTCTGTTAATTTTAATAACTAACAATTATTTTTCAAAATTTTTCGTCTCAAATGATAATAAATATGTTTGGAGGTGATATTTATCTCTACTAATTAAGTATTATGAGTGCAAAAAGCATGTACCTAACTTTAATACAATTTAGTTTCCGGATAAGAAACAACAAAAGTTATATTTTCTTTAATTTTTAATGAAACGGAGAGTGTACTATGAATGAACAAGTTTTCAAAGTAAACGGTATTGATTTATGTACAGAAAGCTTTGGCAACCCTAATAACCCAGCAATATTATTAATTATGGGAGCTACGTGTTCAATGGTTTATTGGGATGAAGAATTTTGTGAAAGGTTAGCTAGCACAGGGAGATTTGTCATTCGCTATGATAACCGTGATGTTGGGCGCTCTATTACATATGAGCCTGGGACTTCCAATTACACTGTAGCAGACATGGCTGAAGATGCAATCGGGGTGCTCGATGCGTATCATATTGACAAGGCACACCTTCTAGGCATGTCATTAGGAGGTATGATTGCTCAAATTGCTGCAATAAAACACCCAGGAAGAATATTAACCTTAACATTACTAGCAACAAGCGTTATTGGATCTGATAACAATACTCGTGATTTGCCTCCAATGGATGAAAGAATTTTGACACATCATGCTAATGGTGTGAATTTAGATTGGACAAATAAAGATGTTATAGCGAAATATTTAGTTACAGGATCACGTCTACTCTGTGGATCAAAGCGTATATTTAATGAAGCAAGAACTTTGAAACAAGTAAAACAAGAAATAGAACGTGCTAACAATCTATTAAGTATGTTTAATCACGCCCTCCTAACAGGCGATGATTCTTATGAGGGTATACTTAAATCAATTCTGGTACCAACTTTAGTAATTCATGGTACGGACGATAGAGCTCTTCCACTTGAACATGGACTCGCACTTATTGAAGAAATTCCGAACTCAAAGCTATTAACCCTTGAAGGTACAGGACATGAGAATCATCCCGATGACTGGGATAAAATTATTGAAGCAGTTTCAGAACATATATCCTATATAAGATAAGGATAACTTTTAGAAGGGGCACAAATTGTTTTGTCCCCTTCTATTTATCCCGCTATTTGTGGGCAGTAAAACTCCCACCTCAAAATTCGGCTGAAACAAAGAAGTTAGGTGGAAGCCCCGCTGCCCATAAACACCCAATTCGTGAGGGCTAATAATCAGTGGGGATGAACACCCCCCCACTGATTATAGTTTCACTTTATAGATATTACGATACAATAACAAAAACCCATCACTGCATTCCTATGTATAGTGATGGGCTCTACCTATTTTTTCTATGTTTAAAAAAATGGACAATCTAATTGATCAACAGATTCCCACGATTTTTTTTTTACATTTTCGGTGGATTTACTAGTTTCTAATGGTACGTTTTTAAATGGATTCATTTCAACTTTTAATAGAGATGAAGGTTCTACATATAAAGAAAAAACATGGCTACTTGGCAAGGTTTTTGATACATCAATATCTCCTACTTGTTTAAATAATTGCTGGGCTGCAAAGAAAAAGAAATTAGTTGGATTAGATTGTTTATTAAGCCAAGCAATCATTTCAGGCGATACTGATTTATTAATATTAATTTTCACTCGATCACCACGTTTATATCGCCTAGATCGCATACTTCCACCAACTAACTTATCGTTAAGTTTGTAAACCCTAACTCTTTTTGTTTATGCTCTCTGTATTTTGGCGAGCATGTGTATACTAATAACCCACGAGCATTTGTAAATAACGGGTTATCTACAAAAATCACATTTTTCAAGCGTCCTTTTTGTTTTAAAATCATTTTCAAGCTATTTTTAATAATAACTGCGCCCCCACCATAAATAAATACATATGGATCGTCTTTCATATCATCAATTTTGTTAATAATATCTGTTGCGACACGTGCAGCTAAACCTAAAAACGCTGGTTGCGATTCCTCAACTAACAATGCATTTCTCGGGTGTTTTTCATTTAAATAAATTTGGTTAAATTCTGTAATGCTATCAATTGTTTTCGTAGGATATTTCCGATTCCATCTTGTAATAATTTGTAGTAACGTTTCTTTTACACCGTACGATAACCCTTTACTTAATTGCGGACGGAAATTTACCCCTAACGAAACAACTTCTTCGGTTGTCCCCGCGCCAATATCAAAAGATAATAATGTTTTATCAACAAAATCAATTTCTGAAACTTGATTTTGTTCACATTCTATTTTATGTTTCACAACATTTCCTTCTTCATCATATACAATGCCCCACGTCCCAGAAGCGCCTTCAGGTAGGCATTTACAAAACTCAATAGAAACATTAATCGTAACATCCCGTCCGTTCGGATAATGGAAAACAACCTTATGATTTCCCATATAACGTTTTGCATTTTCAGCAGCGATTTCCTGTGTAATAAGCTGCATAGGAAGAGCGACCGATAAATCATAACGAATATTAATATGACTTGAAGTTGGACTTTGACGCATAGCACTTATCGCTAAACCAGAAAGGATTGTAATAACCATTAATTCATCAGTAGACTTATTTGATTTCTTCTCCACCTCAGTACCTTTTAATTGATCTTGAATCACTTTTTCTCCAACGATGTATCGTACATTATTTAACATTAGCGATGGAGAACTAATGGTCACATCAATGTGATTCTCTAATTCTGATAATGATACATCTCCCTCATCTAACAGTCCTGTAGGCTCTCCTATATATAAAGAATAAATACTCGGGATAAAAATAGGGTCCTGCCCTTTCACCATTAACTTCAAACCATTATTTCCTGCATCTGCACCAGCTTTTAAAAGTATAGACATAACTACCCCCTAAATTAATCTGACATCCCTTCCAAATATATGCGAGCCTATTCTTTTACATTCAAATGTAATGTAATTTTTTATTTATCTTTAAAACAAAATACTATATACCTTCACCTTTTGTGTAAAAAGTATTGGACACGAAACCTTTCCAATTTTATACTATGGATGTAAAGAGTTTTTTACAAAAGTGGAGGTGCAATTATATATTGAATACTAAAAAAACTATTTTTGTAATCATAATTTTTTCTTTAATCGCTATACTTGTACATGGCACATACAAATACATAACTGAAGGTTCAATTTTGGGCGGGACGATTTTCGCTGGTTCTTTAATACTTGGTAATTTAATTAATCATATTACATGGGGAGATCCAAACGGAGTATCGGAAGAAAGTCAAGATGAGATGGGACAACAAATTACATATAAAAGCTTTAAAATTTCTTATTTTGTACTTATGTGTATGATGTTTCTTATTTTAATATTTTCAGAAGGATTTTCATCCCTATTACTCGATGAAATAAAGAACCTTCCTCTATTTATAGCACTTTGTTCTTCCTTCATTATTTATCCTATCATTGAACTCATTGTCGCAAAACAATATAAATAAAAAAAGTGGTTTTCTGTAAATAGAAAACCACTTTTTTAATACATATCTTCCGCTATTGCTTTTAACTTATTTACAGTCCGCCAATTCCTTACTGTAGCTGGTGTATGTAATTTTTGAAACTGGTTCATTAATTTAGAATTCCGGATACTTTTTTTGAAAAACAAATACACTACTTTCCCTTCAATATGGCAATCTTCTATTTCACTTTTAATCGTAAACAACTGATTACTGTCTTCTTCAGAAAGTACATTGGCTAAAAAGGCAACATGTATGCTTTCTCCTTCTAACAATAAACCGGCTTCATAAGGACACGTTTTTATAATATTTATAAATTCATCTTTTGTTCTTAACATGACTGGAACATCGAAATCAAAAACATTCTTAATTTCACATTCAATTCGTTCCTTTAAAAAACTTATCCCTTCTTTTGACTCAAACACTACATTTCCACTTTGAATATATGTTTTCACTTTTTTTAACCCTATTGATTCAAAGACTTTTTTCAAATCCAACATTTTGATTACTTTATGTCCACCTACATTAATTCCTCGTAGTAGTGCAATATAAATTGTCATAACAACGCACCTCATATTTTAACAGTCCTAAAAATCAGATATATTTACATCTTCATATTCCTCGGATATTTACATTGATTTTTCTAACATATCATGTAATAAAAAAACTTACTACATGATTTTCTTCAAGAGTAAGCTTTGTTATCTCATTATTTGGTTATAGGTAAATGTAATATGAATTGTTGTCCGATTGGTCCCATTCGTCTAAACCCTTTATCTTGAAATCCAACTTTCTCATATAACTTTTGTGCCGGAATATTTTTTTCATTTACAGCAAGAATCACTTCATTTTTTATTGGGTAATAATATTTTACAAATTCTGGTAATAAAGTCAATGATTTTTTAGCATATCCTTTCCTTTGTTTATTGTGATTAATAGAAAAAGAGGTTAAAAGTATGGCATCTTTATTTTCTGTAAACTCCTGTACTCTGTCACCCGTTTGTAATGCAAAAACACCGACAGGTACTCCGCTAAAGTCCAAAATAACAACTACATTTTTAGTTCGATCATTTTTCGCTTTCTCCAGTAATTCACCTGGATTCGCTGTGAATCGCACTTGTTCACTTGGTAAACTAAATGATTCTATTCTCTCTTTATACTGCTCCTTATACGGAACTAATTGTATTTCCCCTGTATGTATGTTCATGCTTAACTCTCCCATTTTTAACTTATTAACTTAAACCTTGCTGCGCTTTAGACTGCACTTTTCCATCCAAAAATGTTATTTCAGCAAATGATTTTGGATCGCTTCCTTTCCAAGCAAAAATTTGTTTAATTTGTGTAGAATGTTCTACCCCTTCTTCTATGAGTAAATCCCCTTCAAAACCGATTAATTCTTTCACTTCTAAATAAGTCATTCCTTCATTAATATTTGAGAAATGATTTATATTAATAGACTCTTGCTTTTTATTTTCCGTTATTGTAGAAGACGTAGCCGTTTTCTTCTTCACTTCTTTCTTTTGATCACACGCTGTCATACTGAAACATATGCATAAACTACCTAATATGAGTACGCTTTTTTTCATCATAACGGTTGTCCCTCCCCTCATTATTAAACCATATATTCCCTTAAAAATAAACTGAATATTTAATCTTAAAGGAAAATCCCGTACAATTTAGTACGGGATTTTCACTATTTTTTCAAATGGTTATTTGACTGATCTTCTTGTTCTTTTCGTAGTTCTTGTTCTTCATCTTTTGGTAATTGTTTATCATTATCTTTAATTGGATTCGTTTCTCTATTTTCAATCATATCATTTGGAACTTGTGGCATTACTCGGCCAACAATTGCTGCTAATTCATCAAGTATACCTTCACCAGTTTTACCATTTTTAATTTGCTTTCCTATTTGTTTTAATCTTTCATACGTATCAACATCTGCTACAACGACTGCATTAGCACCATTGGGATCATTCTTCAAACTTTCTGCAACAGAATACTTAATTGACTCCACGCGAGTTCGATCAAGTTTCGCTTTTACATCAATACCTACAACAGCATATTTCCCAACTACTACTGCTGTCGCATCGTTTACACCAGGTATACTTGCAGCTAAAGATGCTAAATGATCAGCAGCTTTTTCGTTTGGCTTATTTGATTTATTCGTATACGTAACATTTTTCATCGAGACATTTTTTTGTTCTGGCTTTTCATTAGGATTGTCTTTTTTCCCAATACTACATCCAGTAATAACGAAACAAAGCATTAACATATATATAATGATTTTCATTATTTTCACCACTTTATCATTGATGTTTAATCATAAATTTTTTCAACAGCTTGCATCTTCTTCACTTTTTCTTCTGCTCCATTATTTGCGTTAATGAAAATTTGGTACGTATCTTTCCCTAAAGTACCAATAAATTCATAACAAAGTACTTCATTATGCAAGTCATTTACTACTACAGCTTTACGTTCTTCCATAACTTTTACATCGGGGTTAATTTTCTTTCTCGCCTCAGCAGCAGTTAGTTTCGCACTCGGAATTGTTCGTTTTTGATGCGATGCTAAATATTCCTTTGCGGAAAAACCAACAATCGATCCATCATCTAAAGCAATTTTCATTTGGATTGCTTCTGGATAAATACGCATTCCATTTTCATTTACAACGTACGTAAACACACCGATATTATCATATTGAGAGCTATCAAACAGCTCCATATTTGTAAACTTATGATCCTTTAAAAATGCCAACCCTTTACTTCCTGCATCATTTAAACTAATTTTTTGCTCTTTAATTTCTCGGTTATTCATTACCCAAATTGGATATCCACCTTTTCCGGTAATATCCATATAATACTCATTGTTCGTTGCTGGATCTTGAATTTTCACACTGTAGAATGATTCTTTCGCACCTTTTCCACTTTTCTCGACTTCTACTTTTTCATTCCCTTTTAAGTTTAAAAATGATTTCGCGATTTTTTCCGCTTCCTCTTTTGAAATAGCCTTTCCTTCTGCTTCAAATCCACCTTTTTTATTCTTTTGTGCACTTGTAAAAGTCGGTCCGAAGTTTGTAGAAGAGTATGACGTTACATTCTTCTCAACTGTTTTTAATCCATCAATAATTGTGTTATCTGCTGGATCTCGATTTGAAGCAAGTGCCATCTCTACGTCCATCCAGCGTAAATTGTTTTTCAACACCAGATGCTGCACTTTTCTCAGTTCATCTTGTATATTTCCTGCATTTGAATATAAACCTTGTAACGTTTTATATTCTTGATCATTTAACGGTTCTTTTTCTAAATCACGAACCGCTGCACGATAACTAAAATCACCGATATTCGCTAAAAATTCTTCCGTTTTATTAAACGGCATTAATGTTAATGGTAGTTGCCCTACATCTGAACGGGCTTCGGATGTTAAACGCCAAACATCTGCTAATGCTGGTGATAAAGATGAACGTGAATTCATCGCAAGCGTTGTTCCGATTTTATCGTGTAATAGGTCAACCTCATACGCTAAATCATGAAACGCGCGCTGATAACTATTTTCCGCTCTAATTAATACCGCATTCTTCTCTTGATGCTCTTTATAGCCCCAATATCCTGTTCCAACTACACCTACTGTTAATAGTACAATGATAATACCTCGTAACATGTTTCCACCTCCGCTCTATTTACAGAAAATATGTTTACCGATTTTTTTAATTTGTGGACGACTCCAAATCCATTTACTTGTCGCAGTATCTGGATTGAAATAATAAAGTGCATTCCCTGTTGGATCCCATCCATTAATCGCATCTAATACAGCCTTTTTCGCTGTTTCATTTGGCGTTAAATAGATTTGTCCATCCGCTACTGCTGTAAAGGCTCTCGGTTCAAAGATTACACCTGAAACAGTATTTGGAAACGATGCGCTTGTAACACGATTTAAAATAACCGCAGCCACTGCTACTTGTCCTAAATATGGCTCACCACGTGACTCTCCGTAAACAGCGTTTGCCATTAGCTGAATATCATTTTGAGAATAACCGTTTGGAACATTTGTCCCTTTACTTTGTGGTGGTTTATTTTCTTGTGCAGTACCGCCGCTATTCCCTTTATTCGTTGTAGTACCTTTATTAGCAGTCGACTTATCATACTTCGTTGCCTTAACAAGTTTCTGCTTCGTTGTAGCACCCGCTAAACCATCAACAGGTAGTCCAAATTTCTCCTGAAAATTCCGAAGTGCCCAGTATGTACCCCATCCGAAAACACCATCTACTTTTCCCGTATAAAATCCGTTATATTTCAAACGAGATTGCAGTTCAATAACATCTTCACCAGATGCTCCTCTTTGAATAACTTGATTCGAAAAGGCTTCTACATTTTTCATTTGTATACTACTTACCATTAAAGATAGCCCGATAAAGACGAGTAAAATCGCTATCTTAAAGACAGTCTTTTGATGCATGTATTTCCCTCCTTAATTACGGAAATGATTTCATGGTTATGTTTTGTAAAACCCTCGCTTTTATGTAAAGAAGTCAAAAAAATCCAAACTTATATGCTTAAAGAAATATGTAAACAATATACAAAAAGAATAAAAGGAGCTTATTATGAAGCAATTCATTACACGTACAGCATTTATAATTTTTTTAATAACAACATGTTCAAATATATATACGGGGCCATCTATAGTTCACGCACAGCCACCCTATGCAAAATGGGGTAAACTGGCCGTTGAAAAAACGAAAGAACAATATCCGAAAGCAGAGATTATTGATTACCTTCATATAGGTAGAAAACCAAAAACTGTTCAAATAACAGTTGAAAAATTTAAATTGTGGCTTCGTGAGGATGGAAAAGAATATGGTGTTTTTGTTGATGTAGAATTTGATACGAAAACAGAGAAGTTTTTAAAGATGTCATTCCAGAAAACAAGTCGATAGAACAAATAAACCCCTCTGTTTTAAGTAAAACAGAGGGGTTTATTCATACACATTTAATAATGAAAGTTATTGTTTTAAACTTAAAGATCGATTCCCTAGCATTTTCACCAATCCACAAATAACTCCAATTACAACCGCTATTCCGATACTATATAAAAGTACTTTCCCATATCCACCTATTCTCGGATCGAGAAACGGATATGGGTACCAATTAACGAATGGACCACGTATTAAGCTATAAATAACATATAAAATCGGGAAAATCAGCCAACTAGTTGCTTGTTTCCACGTGATTGTCTTCATAGGTGGATTTATAACCCAATCTAAAATCATTGCTAATGGCATGATGTAATGGAGCACAGTATTTACCCACGGTATCGGCGTTTGAAGTGACTCTTCTAATCCCCTTAATAACAAAAAATAAATAAGTCCCGTTGTCAGTATGTATACTGTAGCTGCGCCGCGAAGAACTCCAAACTGCTCGGAACGTCCAAATAGGGCTGTCCCCAAACTACTTAATAGAAGAATTACCGCCACTAAAATGTTGCTTTCAATTGTGAAGTAACTAAAAAAATTAACTGGATTGAACGGTTTCACTTGTGCCCTTGTAACAAATTGTGTAATAAGTGCACTAAACGCTAGAAGACTTAAAAATAGTCTATAAATTGCTATCATTTTTGCACTTCTCATAACACACCTCCTCCCTCTTCTTATTTATGATTGGCATTCTCTTTTATATGCTCTATAAATAACTTTAATGGTACGAGGCCACGTTTAGGCATGTGACTACTAATTACAGCTACGAGCTCTAACTGCGGAATGATAATAATGTATTGCCCTCCGTATCCCATAGCAAAATACATACAATACGGTATGTGAAATCTTTCGTTATTTAATACCCACCAGTGATATCCATATGCCCCGACATGTTCATACGTTTCAAATAGAGCTGTACTTGATTGCTCTAACCATTTCGATGATATAATTTCATTTCCCTTCCAATATCCATTCTGCAAACATAATTTTCCTAGCTTTAATAAATCTATAGATTTCATTTTCATACCGAATCCGCCGACATATACACCTTGCGGATCTTGTTGCCATTCATATTCCGTAATGTTTAATGGATCAAATAAATACTTTTTCGCGAACTGCTCCGTCGACATTCCAGTTGCTTCTTGAATGACGTAACTAAGTAAGTGGGAAGAACCTGAGTTATAATTCATTTTCATACCCATTTCTTCAATGAACGGCTTTTCAAAAATGAATTGTGCCCAATTGTCTGATTCCACAAAGTCATTTGGGAAAACAACCCCATTGCCGAATTCTTGCCAATCTTCTCCTGTTGTCATCGTTAATAAATGATACAGCGTTAATTCCCTTTTTTTCTCCGGTACATTGGGAATCCATGTTGTGATTGGTGTATGTATATCATTTATACATCCTTTATCAATTGCGATGCCGATTAATATGGATACGATACTTTTTGTAATCGAATTAATTTTATATAAGTCATTTTTACAGTCACTCGTTTTAAAATATTCAGTCGTTAATTCTCCCTTTTGGTAAACAAGAAATGTATTAACTTTTTTCTTTTCAAATTTATTTTGTAATTGCTCGAAATTCAAGAAATTTTCCTCCATCTAAATGATTATGTAATATTTGTTGTTCATCTCGTTCTTTCTATTAAATCATATTTGTTTTTAAAACAAAAAAATAAACTTGCCAGCCTTTATTAGCTGACAAGTTTATTCTTATAATTTCGTTCGAACATTCCAAAGCTCTGGGAAAAAGCGTTGATCAAGTACTCGTTTTAAATACGATACACCAGAAGAGCCACCTGTTCCCATTTTATGACCGATAATTCGTTCTACTGTTTTCATATGACGGAAACGCCATTGTTGTAGCCAGTCTTCAATATCGATTAATTTCTCTGCAAGCTGATATAAATCCCAATATTTTTGCACGTCCGCATATACTTCTATCCAAGCCGCTTCTACAGTTGCATCCTCTTCGTAAGGCTGCGTAACATCACGATTTAACACATCTTTATGAATTGGGAATCCTTCTTTAACAAGGGCTTGTATCGCCACATCATACAAACTTGGTGCATGAAGTGCTTTATGAAGACGAGCATGTAATTCTGGGTCCTTTTCATAAATCTTTAATGCATGTGGTGTTTTATAACCAAGTGCATACTCAATCATTCTATATTGATACGATTGGAAGCCTGAAGCTTGACCAAGTGAATCACGAAACTCAATATATTCTGATGGCGTTAATGTCGCAAGAATATCCCAAGATTGAATGATTTGTGACTGAATTTTTGATACGCGTGCTAACATTTTAAAAGCTGGTGGTAATTTATCTTGTTTAATAGATTCAATTGCCGCATTCAGTTCATGTAAAATTAATTTCATCCAAAGCTCACTCGCTTGATGGATGACGATAAATAACATTTCATCATGATGGTCTGATAATCTTTGTTGACTAGATAATAAGCTATCTAGCTGTAAATACTCTCCGTACGTCATATTCTCCTTAAAATCCGTATGAATCCCTTTTTCCATAATTACCTTTTCGTTTTCTTTCATATTAGTCAAACGCCCCTTTTATATATTTCTACTTATATTGGCCTAATAACAGCGCGAACTGGACTCCCATCTGCATCTGTTAATGCAAGTGGTAATGCAATAAGTTCGTAATCGCCGTCTACTACATGATCTAGTACGACATTTTCTAAAATGTGTATTCCATGTTTAAATAATTGATGATGTGCTGCTAGTTCTTTATCATCTAAAGGGTCAACAGAAGGTACATCTACTCCAATTAAACGAATACCCTTACTTGAAAGAAATGGTGCAATATCAGCACGTAAATACGGGATTTCTTCTGGAAACTCTTGCGCTTTTCCATGTGAAGATGTACGTAACAATAGTCGCTCTACACCTTCTAAGTTAAAACTTTCTAATTCTCTTTTACCGATACTCTCCAGCCCTGAAACATCGATAACTCGTGCTGTACCTATAAATACATCTATATCTAAATCTAATACCTTCTTACCGTCATTATCAAAATGAAAAGGTGCATCAATATGAGTACCTGTATGAATGCTCATCGTTAACTTTCCGACATTTACTGAACCACTGTTTTCTTTTGACCATGAAACTTCATATGAAAAAGGTGTATCCCCTGGCCACGTCGCGATATCATTATTTAACGGTTGCGAAATATCAATCCACTGCGATGTTTTCATGCTTACGCCACAACCTCTCTCTTATTTTCAAACTTTTTATATTCTTCGTCTTTCATAATGTTCTTTAAAATTTGTACAGAGTTCCATACTTCCTCATACGTATTGTATAAAGCAACAGGCGCAAGTCTAACTCCATTTGGAGCTCTAAAGTCCGGAATAACCCCATTTGCTTTTAACGCTTTACAAATACGTGCCGCCTCAGCATGTTCTAAATAAATATGCCCGCCTCGTTTTTCATCCTCTATTGGATTTCCAATTGTAAATTCAAAGCCTTTTAATTCATGTTCAATTAAATCAAGCATATATCTCGTAATATGTAATGATTTTTCACGTAACTTTTCAATGCCAGCTTCTTTAAAAATTTCAAGAGAACCGATTAATGGTGCAGTACTTAATACGTGAGGTGTCCCTATTTGATAAGCTCCAGCATGGTCAGCCGCAGTTAATGAATGCTCCATATCAAATTGCTTATCTTTTCTAGAACTAAACCAACCAGATAATCCTGGGAGTCTATTAAAGTGTTTATTATTCACATAAAGGCCTGCAACACCACCAGGACCTGCATTTAAATATTTATAATTACACCATACAGCGAAATCTACATCCCACTCTTTAAAATGATGCGGAATGGAGCCGATTGAATGACATAAGTCAAAACCGATATGAATACCACGTTTATGAGCTTCAGCTGTTAATCGCTTCATATCAAGAATTTGTCCACTCCTATATAGTACAGAAGGCAATAATATTAAAGCGATATCATCGTTCATCGCATGAATAATATCATCTTCAGAAAGTGTTCTTCCATCTCGGCTTTTCACTCGTACTAAATGTTCATCTGGATCTAAGCCTTTTAAACGAATTTGACTCTGAAGTGCATAAATATCTGACGGAAAAGTTAATTCATCCGCAAGAATTTTTGTTCGTATTCCTTTTGGCTCATAAAACGTCGCAATAACTTGATGTATATTCGCAGTCGTGGAGCCGGTTACAATTGTTTCTTCCGGTAAAGATCCAATAAGAGGTGCTGTCAATTCACCCAATTTCTCCGAAAGGAAAAACCACGGATGCTCACCTTCAGTCCATCCATCAATTCCAAACTCTTTCCATGAATCTAGCAAGGTAAGTAACGATTTTTCTGCTCTTTTTGAAAGTAACCCTAATGAGTTACCATCTAAATATATTGTTCCTTCTTTTTTATAAAATTCAGATTGAAAATCTTTCAGTTCATCATGTTTATCACATTCAAGCGCATACTCATAAGTTGGTTGAAATGGTTCTTTATACATGGTGTCACCTTCTTTTAATTTTCTTTTTATTCTAACTAATTGAAATATATCACTTAAATTGATATAACGTCAATGATATTATGTCAGTTGACTTTATATACGAACTTCTTTTACAATACAATTATATTTTCAGATATTTCAGTATAAAGAGGTGATTCCTTGAAAAATTCTACTCTTTCAGCAAGAAAACACCGCTCCTTAGAAACAAAAAGGAAACTATTACATTCCGGTTATACTATTTTTATAAGAAACGGATTTCAGAAAACTACAATCACGCAAATTATTAAACATGCAGAAACTGGTTATGGAACAGCATATGTATATTTTAAAAACAAAGATGCTCTCCTCGTCGTTTTGATGGAAGATGTTATGAATCGCTTTTATAATATTGCTGATCGCTCTTTTTCACCTCAAACAAAGTTAGACGCATGTGATATGATCCAAAGTCAAGTTAGAGCCTTTTTGCAATTAGCGGAAGAAGAACAAGATATTTTGCAAGTTGTCGAAGAAGCAATAGGATTTTCAAGAGAGATAAGTCAAAAATGGGATGAGATTCGTGAACGCTTTATAAAAAGTATTATGCAGGATATTACTTACTCTCAAGAAAGTGGATTGGCGCAGCCTGAATTAAATAAAGAGATTGTAGCACGTGGTTGGTTCGCGATGAATGAAATGTTTCTTTGGGAAATTGTGCAAAATGATAAAAAGCTAGATTTAGAAGAAGTTGTACATACATTGACAGTGATGTATACGGCAGGTCTATATAAATAGCACACCCTTTATTCATAAGGTGTGCTATTTTTCATCTATAAAAATATTTTATCGGGATACGGTAATGCTAAAGGTGGCTTTTCAGATAAAGGGAAATATTTTAGTTTTACAGATTCTCCATCAACTGCTTTTAACCCGCCTCCGATAATTCCACACTCAAATACAACAACAATATACTCTACTTGATCTCCATTCGAATATGTATGACAAAATTCTTTCCCTCCAAATACCCCTTTTTCTTTTTTCACTTTTACTTTTAATCCTGTTTCTTCCCACACTTCTCTAACAACCGCTTCTTCTGGTGTTTCTCCTGGTTCAATTGCCCCTGCTGGCAAACTCCAGTGTTCTCCTCCAGGATATTGAAATAAGATTTCCCCCTGCTCGTTTTTAATAACAGCAGCTATACTCGGCATAAAAATAAGTTCAGATCCTAATTTTTCACGAAGTCTTTTATAATATAATGACATCGGCATTTGATTTTCTCCCTCCACAATAAGTAACTGTATTTTCTGACGATTATTATATAATATTATTAATATCAGCTTCTATAAAGAAAGGAAGATCAAATGTCACAAGAAAAACTAACAAATCAGTTTCTATCGTTTTTATCCGTTACAAAAAAGCCTGTAAGTTTAAATTTTTTAAATGAACTTGTTAAAGCTCATCAAGAGAAAGTAAAGTGGGAAACTCTTACTAAAATAATTGACTGGGAAAAAGGTAATGAAACAAGTAATTATTTTCCTTCCATTGAGCCATACATAAACCGTATTACAACAAAAGATCTGGGGGGTACTTGTTGGACGTGCTCGATTGGATTCCATTGGTTATTATCAAACCTTGGTTTTGACGTTCATTATTTGTATATGAATCCCGGACATTTATGCTTACGTGTTAATTTAGAGCAACCGTATTATGTTGATGTTGGTTACTGTGCACCTTTATTTCAAGCATATCCACTATATGAATCATTTCAAGTAAGTAATGTACGAGAGACTTTTACTTATGAAGTTTCAAATAATAGGATTGAAATTACTAGAGATCCAGGTCCAGCAAAAATCTTAAATACAGAGCCAATACATTTAACAAGTATGAAAGAACTCATTAAAAAGTCTAATGACTGGCATTCTTCTGTATTAAAGAAAATTCAGATTTTCGGTTATATCGATGGCGTTCCAACTTCTATTAATGATAATGTTTTAAAACGATATTTCCAAGGTAAGAAAAGAGAACATAGCCTTACCTCTTCTGAACTTGCTTATTGGATAACAGAAAGATTTTGTATTGATAAAGAAATGTACCAAGCAGCAACTAATATTTTTAATGAAACAACTTCAAAAAAATAAACTGTTACTCAACATGTTAAGTGACAGTTTATTTTAAATATTTTATTAACGATACAATGATACAAAATAGCGATGTAAGTAAAAACAACAACCCCATATTCTTATTCTCTTTTTCCTCCTTCTTAACGTTTTGTATCCCCATACCAGCAAGCATAAATCCTAACAATAATTGCAAAATAAGCATACTTTGCTTCGAGTCATCATTCCAACTGTAAATAGAATAGCCCATTATAATAATAGCGAGTATGAATGTGATAATTCTAACCATAAAAACACCCCCTATTTGATTCTATTGTTTTAACCTACTCACCATTCCAACAATAAACTTATACTCAGCTCTACTTTTTCTTACTTTCTTAAAGCCCTCTTTCGTATCAAAAATAAAACACGTTTTCCGAAGCCAAATGTGTACGTATAAAGACTCAAAATAAATTGGTTTTATAATTCCTCGTTCCTCAAATTCAGTTCCATCTTTATTTTCAGTTTCCGTTCGAACGAACCACCTATTTCCGATACCAATTTCAATATACTTCACACGCTAACCCCCTTCAGGAAATCTTCTTTCTAATAATTCTATTATTTCCCTGGCAAGCGCACATTCCGACAGAACGTGAGCCCACAAAGAAAAAGTAGATTACAAAAATCTACTTTTATAGCCTAAATTTTTGCATACGTTTATAAAATGTACTGCGTGGCACATCTAATAGTTTTGCAGCTAATGAAACATTTCCGTTCGTCTTTTCTAGCGCTTCAATCATACTATTTTACTGTGTTTTTTCAAAGAAATTTAATGTATGTTCCATACTATTTTCAGCTTGTAATTCAAGTTGCTGTTGATTTCCCATCATTATTTGTAATCATAATGATATTTGTTTTTCACATATTTCCCGTCCTTGCGACAAAATGTAAATATGCTGCTCTAGTACTTTTAATAACTCTCTTATATTTCCTGATCATTTATTCTGTGAAAAATTGGTTTCGATGTATTTAAATACTACATTTACGTTCAATCGTATGGACAATTGAAGTTAACATACCAAGCATATATGGATGTGAAGGCTGAATCGAACAGGAGAAATAGTGTTTTCAACATAATTAGAAAACGATACAAATATGTTGAAAATTTGAATGCCTTAATGTGCTTCTTTATTCTTTTTTAGTAGTACTATATTTTGTATAATGGATCCAAAGAAAATACATAACCAAAACCACTTTTGCGGATTGTTATTTACAAAGAAATCTACCATCGCTATTGCGAATAAAATAGTGGCTGCTAAACTAGTATATAATTTCGTTCTAATCCCCATTATGCTTTACTCCCTATCATTTTACAGTATATAGTAACTCTTCATTTTTCATCTCTATTATGTACTCTCGTAAAACATATTCTTTCCCGCCATGTTTTTCATACCAATCATGTATTCTTTTAACATGCATCTTATCACTTCTAATTTTCATTTCAATTTCTTCATAATCTTCATAACTATCATATTCCCATATTGCAAATACTTCAGTTGTACCATCATTATTATCTTTCATCCAGCGTCCTATTAGCCTAGAGCCATGCTTTAACTGATTAGGTAAATTAGTATTATTAAAATGAGCATTAAATACTTCAATAAATTCATTTTTTACTATATAGTACTTTCTTCTGTAAAACATTCCACTACACCTCTTTTATGAAATGTATTAATAAACCTTCCCATTACTACCGTATTATAATACTTCCCATCCGATAGCCTTTTATCATTTTTTAGTATACCTTCTACTTCAAAACCTAATTTTTTATAAAGATGAATGGCTTTTTCGTTTGTCTCTAACACTTGTAATGATATCTTTTTCACTTCATTTTCATCAGCCCAATGAATAGATTGTTGCAATAGAATCTTACCCAGCCCATATCCCCAAAACTCTCTTAAAATACAAACACCAAACTCTACTTTATGAGATAATCTCTTCAGATTTGATCCTTCACATCTTGAAAATCCAACGATTCGATTGTGCACTTCTACAACTAAAAAGAGATTCTTAATCTCTTCACTATCTGTTTTTATTATTTTTTGAAACCCTATCTTATCTATAAGTCCCTCTCCAGCTTCTCTATCCATATTTTCAGTTTCTCCATCGATCTGAATTCTAATTTTTGATAACTGCTCAGCGTCTGTTTCAGCCGCAGATCGAATTGTATAAGTTAATCCATTTATATGAAACTCTTGTCCTTTTATAATCATTTCAAACTCCTTTTAAATGCAGTCTATTGGCGCTATTACAATTACTTTACCTTGTTTCTCAAATTCTTGAATTGCCTCTTTACTAGCCTCTTCATCTGTTATTATAAGGGCAATTTCTTTCAGTGACTCTCCTTTTATAAAGCAGTCTATTCCGAGTTTATTATGAGGAGCTAAACAAATATTCCTTCTAGCGATTTTACTTACTGTTTTTCCAAAATAAGCAACTTCCGGTGTTGCAGTACTTATACCATGTAATGAAATGCCTCCACCTGTAGAGAAATAAAGATCAATAGATAATCTACTTATCAATTCAGAGGCAAGTGTATCTGTCATATTTCCTGAAGGTTTTACCTTACCACCAATTAAATACACTTCTATGTTCTTATATTCTCGTAACGAACTAGCTATCTCTATAGAATTCGTTATAACTGTAAATGATGTTTCGGGTAAAAATTTTAACATAGCACAATGAATTGAAGCCCCACCAATAAAAACGGAATCTCCTTCTTGTATATAAGATACAGCAACTTTAGCGATTGCTTCTTCGTATATTGAACTATCACTAAAACGTTTAAATGGTTCAGCAGCTAAGTTTCTCACTCGCGTAAGTTCAATTGCACCTCCGTGAGTTCTTTTTAATAAACCATCCTTCTCCATAATAGACAAATCTCTTCTTATAGAATCGATAGACATGTCGAAGCTTTCCGCAAGATCCTTTGCGATTACTCTTCCATCTTTCTTAAGCAATTTTAAAATGTTCTCTCGACGCTCTTCAGTAAACATATTCTCACCGCCGTTATTGAAAATTCAGAAATTAAATATTTATGTTAATTATATGCATGTCCCTTCCGTTTTACAATATTTTCAATTATTATTTTTTCAGCTTTATGCAGTTTTTCTCTCTCTTTCTATTTCATTAACTTTAATATCGAATAAATGTACATTTGCATATTCTACTAAAATACTTCTATTTACCTTCCTATTGATGTAAAATTATTCCTATGTTTTACTTTTTAATACAGAAAGGAATTACTATGAAATCTATAATTAAAGTAACTTGTACAGCAATATTATTTACAGGACTAATGGCAGGATGTAATGGTAGTACTACACCAAAACAAGAAAAGAGCGCTCTCGAAAAAGATGCAATGCACTATGGGGAAATATTTAAAAACGAATACTATAGAGCAACTGTTGAAAATGCAAAGTTCGAAAAAATAGACAAAGAGTGGCGCCTTACAACTCGTGTTACAATTAATAACGCTCGTGCTGACGGACAAACGATAGATCTTTCAGAAATAAAATATTTCATAAAAGATGAAAAAACTGGTGAAAAATACGAAGGTGAATTTATACAAAATGAGAACGCTAAAAAGGTTCCATCTGAGTTCTCTTTAACTACCGACATTGAATTTAATATGAAAACTTCACCAAAAGATTTAGGTAATATGTATTTATACATAGATAGCAAAGCTGCGCCGTTAACAGATACATATTGGAAACTTGATAATTTAGTATCTAAATAAAAAACAGTCATTTAAGACTGTTTTTTTTGTTATTAAACTAATAAAGTTTACTAGTTACATTTCTCAAGCAATACATCTTTTGCACAAATTATTACTTCTTCAAATGGGCAATCAAATAACACACCCAATTCAAATCCATCTTCAGTAAGTTCTATTTCATGACACATCCAACAAGCACCTTCAAGTTTTTTCGGTATAGAACATCCCGTAACTCCTATAAAAGTAAGTCGAAGCTTTTCAAAATCACTAAAACTACCACTGCAATCTAAAGTTATAATTAGCGTATCTTTTGATCTTCTCTCTACTGATTTGACTACACTATCATGTAGTGAGTATTCATGCAGTTGAACGACATTCTGTGGGAGTTTTTCTTTTATAGAATTAAAACTTTCTAAATAAGCTTGTTCTAAATCATTCATTCTTTTCTCATAGTCCTCTGTCCACTCAAGCATAAGTTTCTTTAATTTTTCCGATGGATATTCTGAATTAATTGTGTTGTCATGAATATACGGATGTAGTGACTTCGGAAGAAACTTTAATAAATCTTCTTTCTTTTCTTCCACATCTTCTTTCAAACTTTGCTTATAATCCATTCCCGCCTTTTCGCTCTCTCGCAAAATCTCTCCCCATTCATCTAATGTTTCTAAGAAAATTAAAAATCCAGACACTTGCATTTCTTTATACCAATCTTTTGTGAAATATTTCAATGACATTTCTCCTAAAATATTTTAACATCCAATAAAAGCAATATATCCACTTATTATATCATTCCAATAACCGTTTTTTCTAAAGAATAAATGTAAAACTGTAAATATTCCGCCTATTATTTCTAAAACTTCAGAATATTTACAATAATACAAAATTGGAATACATTTTATATGTACAAGTTTTACCTGTACAAAAATCTAAACAAAAAGGGATGGTTATATGTTGAAGAAATTAGTAGCAGGGACATTAGTAGCAGGTTTTGCATTAACTGGAGGATTAGGAGTAGTAAGTGCTGCAGAAAAAGATTATACAATTAAAACATTTGATTATTTAAAAGTTGATGAAAAGAATGTTAGTTCATTTGCAAAATTAAGCGATCAATCAAAAAAAGACATCCAAATTACTATGGTACTACCTAAACAAAATGAAAATGGAGATTGGTTAGCCTACGGATTTACTAACAGAGAAGCATTGAATGCTTTTATTGAAAAAGATAAAAAGGCACTTAAAAATCAAATTAACCCTTTAGGTAGTGGTGCTGGTAGTACTGATTTTTATGAACATAAAGATAAAGGTGGCCAATATATTTACTGGAGCAGCGGTTTTAAAAACTTACCATCTAGCTGGAACGACAGAATTTCTTCTGTAAGTACAGCATCACCTTCTGCAAGCTATTCAACGACACTATGGGAACATACTTCAACACAAGGATATGGAAAAGGTGTCTCCTTTAGACACTCTGATTGGTATGGTAAAACTGCTAATTTAGCTGCGGATTGGAACGATATTACTTCAGCGATTGAAATCAAATAGTAACAGATCTTTTCAATTGAATAGGTGGCACTAAAGTTTTATACAGTTTTAATTGTTACTTAAATATTAATAGAAAGTAGAAAGACCAGCCATTTTAGACTGGTCTTTCTACTTTCAAGCATGCAATAATGCGTCATGGATTGCTCTAGATAAATTAGAGAATCATTACACTATTCACTATCAAAACTCTTCTGTAATTTTCGAATATAAATAATTTGACCAATATGATACGCATTATGAGTCGTTACATTAGCTAATACTTCCCACCACTTCGCAGATACAGGAAATCCAATTACATCACTTTCAACCTTGTCTTCATTTATGAGACTTTGCCATTGTAACAGTTTCTCTAATAGTTTTTCTCTTAACTCTTCAAATGTTTGATTATCAGATAGCATAAAACTTTTGTTATTATCACCAATAGCGGGCACGGCATTAACATTTGATTCTTTATACCTAGTTTGCCATGTCGAGTTCCAATACAGTAAATGTTGTACAATTTCAGCTATACTATTACTCTCCTCATTCGGTTTCCAGAAAGCTTCTCTCTCAGATAAATCCTTAACTGCATCTGAAAATGGAATATACCAACTAGGATCATTCGCATTTGCTAATAACTGATCTGCTAAAATGTCTTTAACATGGAACACTTTGCTTCCCCCCATTTAAAAAACTTAATTTCATCATCATGAATGCAACACTCACTTCTCTATATACGCTGAGTCTGTACGATTCCCTCTTTTTAGCCACACTTATGTGCTAAAAGAAACTTAAAGCACATAATCCATAAGCGCCTCCTAAAATACAGAAATACTACTAATTGATATTACTTGTATAAAAACAATATGTAAGATTAATAGATTTTCTCCTTATTACTCGTTATGATGAAAGAAAAAGAAAGCGAGCGACAAATGAATAAAAAAATCGCGGTTATTACAGGGGCATCAAGTGGATTCGGACTATTAACCACACTTGAACTTGCAAAGAAAGGTTATTTAGTTATCGCTACAATGAGAAACCTTGAAAAGCAAGTAAACTTACTATCTCAAGCTGCTAAACTCAACTTACAACAAAATATAAAAGTTCAACAATTAGATGTAACAGACCCAAGTTCTATACATAGCTTCCAATTATTTTTAAAAGAAATAAACAGAGTAGACCTTCTCATTAATAATGCAGGATATGCAAATGGAGGCTTTGTAGAAGAAATTCCAGTAGAGGAATACCGTAAACAATTTGAAACGAACCTTTTTGGAGCTATATCAATCACTCAGCTTGTATTACCATATATGAGAGAACAGAAAAGCGGAAAAATCATTAATATAAGCAGTATTAGCGGCCAAGTCGGATTCCCTGGTTTATCCCCTTATGTATCTTCAAAATATGCATTAGAAGGCTGGAGTGAATCGCTTCGCTTAGAAGTAAAACCTTTCGGAATAGATGTTGCTTTAATCGAACCAGGTTCTTATAACACGAACATATGGGAAGTTGGTAAACAACTAGCTGAAAACCAATCTGATACGACCTCTCCTTATAAGGAATATATGGATAAAATACAAAAACATATTAATAGTGGCAGCGATACATTTGGTAATCCGATAGATGTTGCCAAAAAAATAGTTGAAATTGCAGAATCTAAGCGTACTAATCTACGATATCCAATTGGAAAAGGTATAAAGTTTATGATTTTTGCGAAGAAAATTCTTCCGTGGAGATTGTGGGAATTTCTTGTTTTGAGGAGTTTTAAGAAGATGTAAATAAAAAGAGTAGCTATCAAGATAAGTAATGGTAGCTACTCTTTTTGAATTTTTATCATTGTATTTTCCAATATCATTTTGTCGATATAGGATCAAAATAAAACAAAATCGAAACCATAAAAATAAATATGAAAAATCCGATAATAGAGAGAATATATTCTTTTGTCGCTCTATTATATTTCCACTCCATCCATATGCGTAATAGGCATGTTGTTCCAAAATAAGTAAGCATAGCAATTCCTATATTAGCATTTTCTGCTTTGAACAGATAAATAAAACTTACTATAAGATATACGATAAAAAGACCTATTTCCAATTTTACATGTAGACTATTCACATGCTTATATCCCAAAAAACCACTCTTTGACATATTCAACTTTTTTCTTAAAAATTTTTCTATAAAGTATCCAGCAATAATTAGTCCGATAGCTATAATCCAAATAGTAGAGTTACCCATTACTTTCCCTCCTATTACTTTATTTATTTTTAGAAATAAAGTGGACTATATTACGGTTATTCCCTTCTAAATAACTTACGATTCCTTCAGGATATGTTGGTCTTGTCTTTAATTCCTCTATACTTTTCCATATTAATATAATATCCTTATGTTCTTTATGTCTTATTCCATTTCTAACTTTCTCTCGAGCAGTTCCCCAATGCATCAATGTACACTGATGTCCTTTTTCTTTATTCCACTCAAAAATATGTTCATTTACAACAGCGAATTCTTGAACAAAAACTTCTAAATTATATTCTTCCAATAACTCTCGCATTATTGCTTCTTTTGCTGTTTCACCAAATTCAATAGATCCGCCTGGAAAACGAGAAAAATGATTCGTTCTCATCACATTGTACAAGTACTTTAGAATGATCTTCATTTAAAATCATTGCTTCTGCACGTAATCGAGGGCTTTTCATTTCTTCTCTCCCTTTAATTGCTCATTATATGACATTGCTATAGGGCTGTAATTAATACGTATTAAATAAGAAAATATAGAATCATCCCTGTTATCATTAACGATACAGCCCCGCCTAAGGACATCAAAAACTCCCTCGATTCTCTATCATATTTCCATTCCATATATGATTCGAAACTATATAACGAAATTAAAAACAGAAAAGGTAGAAAGCCCATGTATAGGGGATTTGAAAGAGAAGAACATATAATCATAACCACTATATAAGAAAAAATAATAATTCTGTTTCCCCATTTATGCAGCTTATTTACATATTTATTATTCCATCCTTTTTGTTTCGGTATATTTAGCCATTTTCTCACTATATTTTCTAAGACAAATAAGAATATGATCCATAAAACTAATACAATTACTTTCACATGCAATAGAGAGATCGCCTCCTTTACCTTATCGTCTGGATTTCTCCGGCTGATCACTCGGATACGTAGCATTCCTTTTATTTTCAACATCCCAACTAATAATTGTCGCACTATCACGTCCCAACTGATGATGCACGTGTTCTAAAACATTGTGAATATTTTCTTTTAGTGTTTTATCATTTCTATTCATAGCATTATACAAATTTACAGGTGTTTCATATCGTCGTTCCCCACATTCCAATACACCATCTGTCACCATTAAAATTCGATTCTTTCCAGTACGTAATTCACGAATTCCTGATGAATAGCATGGAATAGGTAAATCAAATGTATTTACATTACCAATCCACTCGTAAAAATGGCGTTGATTCAATGTATATTGACCTAATTTATGTAATTCTTCATGGAATACATAAATTAAACAATCTCCTATGGAAAGCCACCATATATAGTTTTCTTTTCTTACACAGATTAAACAAGCTGTCTCACCTTTAATTTTTTCACATTCTTCTTTAAATGACTGTGATTGAAAAGTTGTAAGTATATGATTTTCAACAGATCGAAATACTGTATCAATTGATTCATTCATCATTACTTTTATATTTTCATATTCTTTTTCGATTGTATGTACTACTAAATCAACACTTTCTGCGCTATTGTGTCCGTCTAATATAACAGCGAATTCCCAGTCACCATTTGACCAAACTAACGCACCATCTTCATTCTTTTTCGCTCCAGCACTTACATTCCCGCCGTATTTACCAAGTACAATTTCACCGTATTGCTGTACTGAAAATTCCTCCAAACACATTTCCCTACTTCCAACCCATGAATATTTTGTATTATTTGTTGTATGCATACTCATTTACCATATACTTTCGTATTCTTTCACATAGTTTTTGTATTTGCTCTGAACCTCCATGCGGTGCACCTGTCCATCCCGCTACTTCAGTTGGTGACCAAAACTCTTTTGGTGTATTTGGATAACGCGGGATAATGTGCATATGCATATGAGGTACACCATTTCCTGAAATGAAGGTATAAATATGTTCTGCACCTTCACTTTCTTTTAACGCTTTACTTACTCTACTAGTTATAAGTCCGAATGCTTTCGCTTCGTCCTCTGTTAATTCAGCAAGGCCAGGTACATGGCTCTTTATATCGATCATTACATAACCAAGATATGTTTCCTCTCTATCCCAATGGACATGTCCAACGTATATGAGAGCGTCTTCATAAATAGCACCGCCTGGAACTATAATGTTTCCTTTATGTTTTTCGCAAATGAAGCAGTTTTTTTCTACTTGATTGTTTATTGACATATCCATCACCATCCTTTTCATATATAATATCATAAAAAAAGGAAAAACAGGGTTTATATTCCGAAAATTCAATCTCTTAAGCTAGGAATTATCACATCAAATTTCATTTTAATAATTTGCAACTCATTATTTTCTCAAAACTGCTATTCCCGCTCCAACTGCAATTCCAATGACAATTCCGATTACTAAATTATCAGTAAATAAACTAGGTACTACACCGATTACAATACCTATAGCGATACCGATTGTCATTGCTTCATTTCTTTTTTTATTATTGGCCATAACAGCATCTCCTCTCATAATTTTTCCCCATATAATATCCATTTATATGAACGTTGCTATTTCCTAATATATTTGCTTTCTCCCTTGAAAATTCCCAAAATATGTACTTTATCACTTTTCCATTCCCCCTATATATTCCTCTTCATTTGAAAAGATTTTCAAGTCACCATTACATATACATAGGCATTTACTATAAGAAAGATCCGTAATTTATTGAAGGAGGAACGATTGGAATGCATCCTCATTGGAATCCAAATATAAATCAACAATATGCTTATTCCCCCCATCCAGTAAGAAATACACTGCATTATGATTCTCAATATATGATGCAGCGCATCGCTAGCCTTGAAAGCCAATTAGCGAAATTAATCTCATTAATCGAAGAAAATAATCAATTAATAAAATCAATGGAGCAACAACAAAATCAAGTTTGCGCACCAGCTGGCGGTTCTGTTATTGTTCGTATGTAATCTTTTCGAACAAAAAAACACACTTTGTATACTAAAGTGTGTTTTCTTTTTATCTTCTTTTTTGATGAAATCCTTGTGTAATGCGGTCTAATATAATCGCGATGACAACAATAGCTAGTCCAGCTTCAAATCCCATTCCGATATTTACTTGTGTAACAGAACGGTACACATCTACTCCAAGTCCTGGTGCTCCTACAAGTGATGCTGTAACGACCATTGATAATGAGAGCATAATACTTTGATTTACACCTGCCATAATTGTTCCAGTTGCAAGTGGTAATTGTACTTTAAATAGCTTTTGTGAAGCTGTTGAACCAAATGCATTCGCTGCTTCAATTAAATCTTCTGGAACTTGTCTAATTCCTAAATCAGTAAAACGAATTGTCGGCGGCATTGCAAAAATAACTGAAGCAATAATACCAGGAACAACACCTACTCCGAAAAATGTAATCGCAGGAATAAGATATACGAATGCGGGCATTGTTTGCATAAAGTCTAATGTCGGTTTTAGAAATTTTGAGAAACGTTCATTTTGCGATGCTAATATCCCAATTGGAATTCCGACAATGATTGAAATAATAACAGATGTAAGTACGAGTGCTAATGTTTGCATCGTTTGTGCCCAGTAGTTAATATTTAAAATAAATAATAATCCGATGAGTGTAAAAATGACTAAAGATACTTTTCTCGTTGTGTACCAAATGAGGAAACATAAGATAATAATCATCAATATAGCTGGTATTATTGTTAAAAAATTAGTGAGTAAATCAACGAATCCGCCGATAATATAGGAGAATCCTCGGAACAACCCTTCAAAGTTCTCATATAAACTTGCAACAAATGAATCGACCCATTCTCCTAATGGAATACGCGGTATACTATTCATCGTCTTTCACCTCTTCCTCAATGTTACCTGCAAGAGCTTGAATGACACTTTCACGTTTAATAATTCCTCGTAGCCTTTTCTTCTCATCAATTACTGGTAGCGGATATTTCATCTCCGCCATTTTTGCATACGTTTCTTCCAGTAAAGTATCTACATACACATGCGGAATATCGTTAAGTAATAAATCAGCAATCGGCCACTGTTTTTGCATCGCTTTACTCGCATCATCCGCAGTTAATATACCTAAAAACTCATACTTTTTGTTTACAACATATACGGTAGAAACACCTGCATTCCTCATAATTTGAAGTGCTACACGCGGTCCACGATCAATTAATAAAGTCTCCGGTCGTTTTAATATAGACTCCGCCGTAATTACTTTTCCTAAATTCACGTCTGCAACGAATTTCTCTACAAACTCATTTGCAGGGCTCATCATAATTTCTTCCGGCGTTCCAATTTGGACAACCTCTCCATCTTTCATTAACGCGATTCGATCACCAATTCGAAGAGCTTCATCTAAATCATGTGTAATAAAAATGATTGTTTTCTCCATTTTATCTTGAAGTTCTAATAACTCATCTTGCATTTCTTTTCGAATAAGTGGATCTAATGCACTAAATGACTCATCCATCAATAAAACATCTGGGTCATTTGTTAACGCCCTTGCGATTCCAACACGTTGCTGCATACCACCACTAAGTTGACTTGGATAATTATCTTTATGATGGTCAAGTCCGACTAATTTCAAAGATTCTAACGCTTTTTTCTCTCGCTCTTCTACCGGAACTCCTTGTATTTCCAATCCATATGCAACGTTTTGTAAAACAGTACGATGCGGGAATAGAGCGAACTTCTGAAATACCATGCTCATCTTTGTTCTTCTCACTCTTCGTAACTCTTCTTTTCCCATCGTCGCGATGTCTTCACCATCTATGTATATATGCCCCGCTGTCGGTTTGATTAATTGATTTAGCATTCGAACTAGCGTTGATTTCCCGCTACCGGATAAACCCATAATAACGAAAATTTCTCCGGTGTATACTTCAAACGTTGCCTTTTTCACACCAACGTTCATTCCTGTCTCTTTTAAAATTTCGGATTTGCTTTTTCCTTCTTTTAATAAGGTAAGCGCTTTTTGCGGATGTTTCCCAAATACTTTTGTTACATTTTCAACACGTACCTTTGTATTATCCATGTCACTACTCCTTTTCTACCCATCTATTCACATAGTGTTTCGATTTTACAAAGAAATATTACATAAAAATGACATTCATAAGCTTTCTGTGAACTACCCATCACTTAGTATCTCTTACGAGCTTACCCCGAAGTGGGGGCTTCTCGGTTCATCGCTACTTTTGATAGCTAACGAATTTGTCTTAGGACAGCCGAGCTAACTCCCTTGTTCCAAAGGTTATTTCTTACGATTTATATCAATGCCAATAACCACATGGCTTCCTTTTTGATATTAATAGCTGCGTTATAGTCACGACTGATTGTGAGTCCACACGAACACACATACATACATGCGTTCACATAATGACATTTCTTTTTTGTTTCCACAACGACTACACATCTTTGTAGAAGGAAACCATTTATCTATTTTTACAAGCTGTTTTCCTTGTTCTTGTAGCTTATATGCTAAAAATGTCGTGAACATCCTCCAACCGTTGTCCGCTACACTCTTACCAAAGCGAAGTGCTCGTGACATTCCTTTCATATGTAAGTCTTCGATTGCTACAACGTCAAAATTCGCAGCTAATTCTTTAGACTTGTGATGAAGGAAATTCTTACGTTGATTGGCGACCTTTTCATGCAACTTCGCTACACGAATGCGTTGCTTATTCCAGCACTCTGAATCTTTTACACGTCTTGCCAATACTCGTTGCGCTTTTGCTAATCTGTCTAAAATCTGACGATAAAAGCGAGGATAAGTGGCTTTCTCATCTTCGCTACTCACGTACAATTCAGCCATCGCGAAGTCTAATCCAACTACACGTTCTATTTCTTTCTGAGCGATTTCTTTTTCATATTCTGTCAAAATAGACACGTAATACTTGCCAGTTTCCGTCATCGAAATTGTACACGATTTGATGATATAGTTTTTATCTCTCTATGTTGCTTCAGTTTCACCATTTTCAATTTCGGTAATTTGATATAACCATGAAATAACATAATATTTCCGTTTACTCGATTCGTTGTATAGGGTTTCCTACTTTTTCCACTTTTGAATGTAGGGAAATCACTTTGACCACTAAAAAAATTCTTATACGCAGTTTGCAAGTTTAATTGCGCGTTGGCCAATGCCAATGAATCGACTTCTTTCGGATAATACGTTAAAATTCTTGTTTCCGTTCATAATAAGAATGCTTACATATACATTTATTTAAAAAGGCAAACGTTTCTTAGGAGGGTTTCGATGAAAAAGAAAATATGGCTTATATGCCTTGCATTATTTATTACTATGATTTTCACTTCATGTAATGCAACAAATGCAAATTCGAAAGGAAAAATTAAACTTGGTGTAACAAGTTGGAAAGAAAATATTGCAACTGCAAACATGTGGAAAGTTTTATTAGAAGAAAAAGGCTATAAAGTTGAGCTCATGTATTTAGAAAAAGCTGCGATTTGGACTGGTGTTGCTCGTGGTGATGTCGATGCAAATTTAGAAGTATGGCTGCCTGTTACGGATAAACCGCTAAATGCTCGTTATAAAGATGATATTGTCTTAAAATCAAAATGGTATGAAGGCACTGGACTAGGTTTAGTCGTCCCTTCTTATATGAAAAATATAAACAGCATAGAAGATTTAAACGCACATAAAGATGAGCTAGATAATAAAATTGTTGGGATTGAACCAGGTAGTAGCCTTATGAATTTAACGGATAAAGCAATGAAGGCATATGAAATCAAATTAAAACTTGTCCAATCTTCAGAAGCTGCGATGATGAGCGAACTAAAGAAGGCATATACGAAAAAGAAACCAATCGCTGTTACGCTTTGGAATCCTCATTGGGGCTTTTCAGAATTTGACTTGAAATATTTAAAAGACCCTAAGAAAGTATATGGTGAAAAAGATGACATTTATTACTCAGTTCGTAAAGGTTTCGAAAAAGATCATCCGGATATTGTGAAATACTTTGATCAATGGAAAATGAACGATGAACAACTAGGTACTTTAATGGTCATGCTAAATAAAACGAAAGATCCGGAAGAAGCCGCGCGAAAATGGATTAAAAAAAATCAAGCTTTAGTTGATGAATGGGTAAAAGAGTGACAAAAACAGGCTAGGGAATTTATCATATTCTCTAGCCCGTTTCATGTTATTTTTTCTCAATAACTGCATCAACAATTCCATATTCCTTCGCTTCTACTGCCGTCATAAAATAATCTCTTTCTGTATCATGAGCTACTTTTTCTACTGGCTGCCCTGTTCGATCAGATATGATTTTGTTAATATCATGTTTTAACTTTAATATTCTTTTTGCTGTAATTTCAATCTCCGTCGCTTGCCCTTTTACACCGCCAAGTGGCTGATGAATCATAATTTCACTGTTAGGGAGCGCAAATCTTTTTCCCTTTGCGCCAGCTAATAGTAAAAGCGCACCAAATGATGCCGCAAATCCCATACAAAGTGTTTGCACATCTGGTTTAATAAGGTTCATCGTATCTAATATTGCAAAACCTGCTGTCGTTGAACCGCCCGGACTATTAATATAAAGGAATATGTCTTTCTCTGCATCTTCCGCTTCTAAAAATAATAATTGAGCTACGACACTACTTGCTACTTGATCGTTAATTTCTGAACCAATCATAATAATTCGGTCTTTTAATAATCTTGAATATATATCATAGGAGCGTTCTCCTAATTTCGTTTGTTCTACTACATATGGAATTGTATTCATTTTAAATCCCTCCAATAATTGTTATGCTACGCAAAGCATACAACTGTAGGAAGAAGGGTTTTTCGCACTAAATAATAAGACTGGCTGTTTAGATGGTAACTTAGTAAAATCTATTGTTGGAAGAAGCTTTGTTAATAATTCCGGCCTTTCTTCACGAATAGACGATACAACAATTTCAATATCATCTGTGAATTCGACTATCTCAAACCCTTCTTCGCTTACAGTTTTCAGCCTATTTCTACTCCGAAATAAAGAAGCTTTCACTGCACCTTCCGATACAGAACATACTTTAGCAATATCAGCGATACTATATTGAAACACATCTTTTAATAATAAAATTGCAGATTGCTGTACATTTAATGAAGATAGTACTTTCATTACCATTTCATGCAAATCAGCAATTTTCTCATGTGGTTCTTCAACAATAATTTGTTCCTTTATTTTTTCATGAACTGATTTCGACTTCATCTGGTCTAACCAACGATTTCTAGCTATTTTATATAGCAGCGTCATACAAATATCTTTATTACCGTATTTATGAAGAACTTTACAAACTGTTTCTTGGGCGAGATCTTCACCGTCCCATTTGTTTTTCGTTAAAAAGGTACAATACCTTATTAACTCTGCATAGTTCTCAGTTAAAAAATTTATATTTGAATGATTCATATCGATATGATTCTTTAAAATCTGAGTTACTTTTGTGCACAAAATAACCACTCCTTTTCAGCGCTTACTTAATAAACGATCGATTAAACGAAAAAGTTACGGGGCTTATAAAAAAATAATGTTTATGTTCAATAATTCGCGGTCATAAATATGTTATGTACAATTTTACGTGAGGAGGAATAAATTTGCCAAAATTAACAATTGAAGGTGCGGGAACGTTTGCTGTAAAAGAAGGTACAAAGTTAGTATTAGCAATTGAAGATAACGGTGTACACATACTCCATCGTTGTGGTGGAAAAGCACGTTGCACAACTTGTAGAGTAGAAATTATAGCAGGTGATTTTTGTGAAGCAAACACTAATGAAAAAAATGCGATGACTGAAAAAGGAATTGAAGATCATTTACGCTTATCGTGTCAAATGCGCGTACATAAAGATATAGTCGTTCGTCCGGTACTTACAGTCGAAAATTCAGGTCTTGATGCTGGACCACGTCCAGCGGAGTAAAGCGATGAATTTAAAACAGCTCGCAGGCGAATACGCCGCTGACTTTGTAAAAAATGGAATGAAAGTTGGGCTTGGTACAGGCTCAACTGTATATTGGACGATACAAAAATTAGGAAAACGTGTACAAGAAGGTTTATCCATTCAAGCTGTACCTACATCAAAAGAAACTGAAGTATTAGCAAAACAACTAGCTATTCCTTTAATCTCTTTAAATGAAACCGACATACTCGATCTTACAATCGATGGTGCAGATGAAATCAATAATGATTTACAATTAATAAAAGGTGGCGGTGGTGCATTACTTCGTGAAAAAATTGTCGCTACCTCCTCTGAAAAGCTTATAATTATTGCAGATGAATCCAAAATCGTTTCACATTTAGGCACTTTTCCACTTCCTATTGAAATCATCCCCTTCTCTTGGAAACAAACTGAAAAGAAAGTTCAATCTATAGGATGCGAAACACGTTTACGTATGAAAGATGGTGGACCATTTATAACCGATAACGGTAATTTCATTATTGATTGTATTTTTACAAACAAAATATTGAATCCAAATGATACAAATAAAGAGTTAAAGATGATTACCGGTGTAGTTGAAACAGGATTATTTATCAATATGACGAGCACAGCGATCATCGGAACAGAAAACGGTATAAAAGAATATTAATCATTTTAAAGGCTGACTTTTTCAAGTCAGTTTTTTCTTTTATAGCATTACAGTATGATATACTATGAAAACACATTCATATCACACTAGAAAGGGCTGAACAATTTGCAATCCAAACTCATAACAGAACTTACAGATTTAGAAACCGCCTTTCACATTCGAAAAGAAGTTTTTGTAAAAGAACAAGGTGTCCCACTTGAAGATGAATTCGATAAATTTGATGAAATCGGTGAGAAATGTAAACATATTTTAGTTTATTATAACGAGCTTCCTGTAGGAACTGGTCGTATACGATTCGTTGACGGAATGGGTAAACTAGAACGAATTTGTATTTTAAAAGACTTCCGCAAATACGGATTAGGCAAAGTAATAATCAAAGCACTAGAAGAGATTGCGCGTAATAAAGAAGCAAACAAAGTTAAACTACACGGTCAAACACAAGCTGAAGGGTTTTATGAAAAATTAGGCTATCATACTTCTTCAGATATATTTATGGAAGATGGCATTCCGCATATACTTATGATTAAAGAATTGTCGTAATAAAAAGGGTATTATATGAATCTGCATTATGGATTCATATAATACCCTTCTGGGGCCTATTCTAATTCTTCTATTTCATAAAACTTATCATATTCTTCTCTGTATTGAAATTTTAATTTTTTTATTAAACTTGTATCTACTGAAATAATATCAATTACATCTGAATTTATATATAACAAATAAGTACCATTATAAAAACAAATATATGCCTGCTGGCCACCATTTACTATATACTTGCAATACTTATATACTTCATCTTTATGTAAACCTTTTATCGTAGTAAAAATTACTGTACTTTCAAGACCATCTTCTGTTATTTTTGTTTCTTCCCAATTTTTAATTTCAACAAACTTCCCTATTCTTGTTTTTTCATAAGTTCTCTTACTTTTATCGTACGCTATATAACCTGAAATAAATGAAACATCGATTCTATCATTTTCTATAAATATTCCACTCAATATTTCTCGTAATAGTTTCAGATTATTTTCAATCAATTCTGTACCAAACCTAATTCTGTAATTTGTTTGTACTTGGAAAAATGGTGTTTCTCTCATATCCTCAAAATTCACTTTTAGTGCCTTCATTCTTTCCACATAATTACCTCAATTCATATAACAGAAAAACCCCTATATTAGGCAATATAGAAACTGTTCTCAAATATAACTTTAAGTTTAATATTACATTTCATACCGACCTGTAAATTTTAAAATTTCATCAACTGCTTGCTTATAACCACCTGTTTTCCGGAAAGATTCCTTCATATTCAACGCAGCTTCTTTAAATGATGATTTTCTTAATACAAGATCCACACTTTCACGTAGTTGACTCTCAGTTAACCCTTGCATTTGCAATGTAACTCCCGCTCCGAGATTCTCAACTTGCTTTGCAATTACTGGCTGATCCGCACTTTGTGGAATGACAATTAATGGAACATCGTAATAGAGGCCTTCATGGGTACTATTCATACCGCCGTGTGTGATAAATAATTTTGTGTATTTAAGTACTTCCGTTTGTGGAACATAATTTTTCACAATAAAGTTTTTCGGAATATCTCCTAAATCACTTATTTGCGTTTTACTACCAATAGACATAACAATAGTATGATCAGTGTTCTCAAATGCTTTAAAACAAAGCTTATAGAAAGTAATGGCCTCGTTAAAAACAGTACCTAGTGAAATATAAATTGGGCTCTTTCCTTCGATTGCAGTAAAATCGAAGTTTTCTTTTATTAATTGTGTAGAGATAGATGGTCCTACAAATTTATACGTTTCATCAAAAGTTTCTCCAAAAGGTTGGAACTCCCTAGTTGTATAAACAATTGTAAGTGGTGCAGGATTACAAAAAATTTCATAAGGTGATTTAATTTCAACACCATATTTTTCTTTAATTCCTATTGTTAAGTTTTGATAATCATTTTTTATTTTTTCAATAGATTCCTCTGGGATATTTTTCGAAAGATGTTCTAACATTCTTGTAAACGATTTTTCATCCTGTGCAAAAGATGTACACGAATTAATTGCTGGGAGCTTAAGAATTTGAGCAATTAAATGGCCCGAGCCAAACATAGAATCGTGAATGATGTAATCAAAATGTTCTCCTTCAATTTGTTCAAGAACACTCGGTATAATAACATTTGCTGTATGTAAAAGACCATTTATTCTTTCTGGTAAATAATTTCGGCCACCGGAAAGAAAAGCTTTTATAAACTTTTGGTCGTCAATTGTTCGTACAATCGCACCTGCTTTTTCAATACGCTCCCTGAAAGCTTCTATTGAAAAATAAACTACCTCTTCCCCGCGTGAAATAAGTTCTTTTACAACTTTAATTGTTGGATTAATATGACCTTCTGATCCAGCATTAATGAATAAAATACGTGCCACTTTAAACACTCCTTAAGTTAAATGATTTCCATGTAGTCATTAGGAGTACGGGCACTTCCTATACTCCTATCTCTTATTCTCCTTCTAAATGGACCTAGCGAGCCTAAACCCAAGATCATCTATACGAAATGTAGGATGGCTACGGCGGCGACAAGTAGCACCGCACCCTCTCGCTTCCTCAGCCCAGCTACCGCCTCGGAAAATTCGGTACGATCCATACACCTTTTCATCATACAAATCATAACACCACTCCCAAACGTTCCCTAACATATCATATAATCCCCATGCATTCGGTTCTTTTTTACCGACCTCATGAATATGTTCATCTGAGTTTTCATTATACCAAGCAATCTCTTTAAGCTCTCCATATATGTATCCAGTAGTTCCTGCCTTACACGCATATTGCCACTCTGCTTCAGAAGGTAATCGGTAGCCGTTTGAATCTAAATTACAACTAACCGTTTGACCGCCATCACTAATAGAATAATACTCTTTTAATCCCGCTTTTTTTGAAAGTAAATTACAAAACGCAATCGCAGTATTCCAAGAAATATTAACAACGGGTTTATGATTATCTTTATAATCATTTGCTGCACTATTCGCAATAGCATAATATGTTTCCATCGTTACAGCATACTTTGCAAGAAGAAATGGTTTCATTTGAACTTGCCATTCTTTTTTTATTCGATCATCTCTTAATACTATCTCTCCTGCCGGGATTTTTACCATATAAGAATCAATCGAGCGAATGATTTCATTCAATATTATCCCTCCAATTCAAAATAGAATATAATTTAATTCTTTTAATGCACTAATTTATACTTACTGCACTTCCTTTAAGAATCGTTGAACCTCATTTGGGGTTTTTAAAATAATAACTCTTTTATCCTTTTTTAATTGATCTAGTCTTTTTACAATTGCAGGTCTTTTTGACTTAGGATATTCCCATATCCATTTAAAAAATTGCAAGTCAAACCTCTCTTCACATCCAGCGCCCATATCTGGCCTTGTTTTATTCCGATATTGCACAATTCTTTTAAAAGCACGATAAACACATATCGTCCTATGAATATCCAGAAAAACGATTGTATCCGCTGCATTAATTCTTATATCCATCGTCCCCCCATAATTCCCATCAATAATCCACTTTTCTTCTTTAATTAAGTTATTTTGAACTGTTCTTTGTTCTTCCCTCGGAACACCTTCCCAATTCGGTTTCCAAAATAAAGCATCAAGATGATGCACCTTAATATTTAGTTTATTACCTAACTGCCTTGCTAATGTAGATTTTCCTGAACCACCAGAACCAATTAATATGATTTTTTTCATATGAGTACGATTCTTTCTATAGATTCCTCAATATCTTCCTTATTAGCAAAAATCCATAATCGAATACTCTAACGTTTTCTTCTAGAAGCTCAAAGTCGATAAACCCTTGAAAATCACTTTCTTTAAAGATTACATTTGATAAGTGCATATCGCGATGAATAATTTGTTTCGGTAATGAGTGAACCGTTTCCTTGAAAGCTGTATGTATTTGACCCATTTTTTGAATTACATTCCGATGAACATGCTTATTCTTTACTAAATTCGGTAAAGCACATTCGTATACCACTTTATATAACTCTCTTTTTATTAACTCGTTAGCACTATTCACTGAATTTAGTTCGTGATGTAAATTAGCTATTTCCTCTCCAATTTTGCCTCCTAGCACTTTTAGCTTTTCTGTATCTTTTATTTCTAGTACACTTCCGGTAATATATTCGTACAAACAATAATTCTTCTCTTTATAAAATACGTACCTTTCATCATTTCTCGTTTTTACTAATTTTTGTACTTTAACTCCTTTTTCATGAAGCTGTTCTAATACATTTAGTTCAACTAAAAACTGTTTTATCGATCCCTTTTCCTTTAAAATATACGCTTTTTTATTACAATGAATCTTCGTTACGTTAGGTTGAATTTCAGTAGCTGTGACATCTTTATCTTGAAACCAAAACTTTGCAATTTCCAGTGCATGCTCCATATACAAATCACCCTTTTTTAAATCTCTTATTTTTTCCGTAACATAAACTCGCAAAGCACTCCTACTCCCACACCAATTGTATAAGCAACTAAATCACTCCACAAAAATCCGTATCCCAATACGAGTCCACCTAAAGTCGTTGCACGAATATTATCAATCCAAGGTACATGGTACAGTTGGCTAATTTCAATCCCGTAGCAAAATATCAAACTAATAAAAGCTAATTTCTTCGTTGCTATTTTAGGAAACAAAAATCCGAATCCAGCGAAAATCATTAATGCCCATAATGCATCACCTAAGTAATCATTTAATAGATCAGGTAATGCAAAAGCAAACTTTCTTGAACTAAGACCTAAAATAATAACAATGATAGTAAACACCGCATATAGCAATCTATTTCGTTTCGTATTCATTTCAAAATCTCCTAATATATAATGTAAAACTATAAATAGCTAGTAAAATATAATCATTTTACTAGCTATTTATGTCCGACTTCACTTTGTATTTAATCCAATAACTCTTGCTGCTTTTTCTTTGAAAATGATTGTAGCACTAAATCATACGACCAATCGATCATTTTATTAATTTGCTCCTGTTCCACTCCCTTATGTATATACACTGTATTCCAATGTTTTTTATTCATATGATACCCTGGAATTATTGTGTCTGGATAATCTTCTCTTATTCGTAAAGCGAGTTCTGGATCACATTTTAATGTAATCGTAGATTTTTCACCTTCTTCATGGTTTACAATTGCAAATATTTTATTATTAAGTCTCATACATGTTGCACTCCAGCCATCTGGAGAATCCTCTGTCGCTTTTCTTTTTGATAAACAATATGCTCTCGTTGCATTCATTCTAAATGACACCTCTTATTCTTTCACTATTTGATTACGATGCATCACAATTTGCTTCGTCGCTTTAAATTGCTGTTCACCATAAAACTTTATGAGCTTCTCTCCGCAAAATAGACTAACAATATCAATATGAGATATCTCTTCCAGTAACATTGTAAGCATATTCTCTCCAATGCCTTTATTTCTTACACTTTCATGTACGACAACATCTTCTATGTACGCTCGAAAAACACCATCTGAAACGACTCTAGCAAACCCAATTAACTCATTTTCTTTCCATACCCCAATTGCTATGCTATTCTTTAACATTTTTTCAATATCGATTTCTTTTCTTTCTGGCCACCAACCGACAGAATCGTAAAGCTTCTTTATTTTCTCTGCACAGATTGGTCGTTCATGTTGTAATTTATAAGTGTACATATTCTTTCTCCCACTATCTAGTATACATAATGTTATTATAATCTCTTTTCTAAAAAGTGTTGACTATGCCCTTTCGGGTGATCTTCAACGACACCATATTCTCGGTAGCCGTGTTTTTTATAAAATTCCGGTGCTTGGAAACTAAATGAATCTAGTAAAATGAGTCTACATCCTTTTTCCATCGCAATTTCTTCTATTTTATGTAACAATTGACTACCATAACCATCATGACGAACAGATTCATCAACCCATAAAAAATCGATATGAAGATGATAAAAATACATCGTTCCTGTTACCCCGCCAAAGATTTTTCCATCTTCATCATTCACTACGAAGCTTACTTGTTCCATCGGTTGCTTTACTTCATCTGTTAAAATAGACATGTTATATTGAATTACTTTATTTTTTATGTATTCTCCTTCAGTGCGAGTACCATTCTCTATGCGTTTCATATATTTCTTCCTTTCAACTTAGTAAGCTATAATTAATTTCTATTTCTTCTCTTTAATATACTAATGAATACAAATCCACCATATATAATAAAGCAAGAAAACCCAATTATCCCTGGTACAGAGACATAACCAGTTCTCACATAACTTATAACGGCAAAACTAGCGATTAATAATAAAATAGATGGCCAAAATATAAGAGCTGTTTTTCTTCGTCTCTGTTTCGATGTACTTTCTTTCACTTCCGAAATACGTGTACCAAAAAGCAATACAATACAAATGAGAAACGCTGCAAAGTAAATAGTATCTAATGACAATGTACGATCATATAACGCGATGCCAACTTCCAAAGCAATAATTGTTACAATGAAAATGATAATCGTTGAAGTTTTTAAGTTTCTTTTCAATCATTCACCCCGCGATACTTTTTTATATTCTTTGTACAAACACTTCAAAGCTTCTGTAATTGTTTCATCTACCATTTTATTATTAAATCGATTAGGTAAATCTTTACCTCCAATTACATAAAGAAACGGAAATTCATGAAACATTCCTATTATACCAATATTTATTGTAGCCGTGGGTAATCCACCGGTCATATGTGCTAGATGATAATAAGGTATACCTTCATACTCTCCTTGTTGTCTTACCATTCCACTTATAATTGGTTCCCATAATTCTGGTGCGGATTTATATCCTTGGAAAATATGTAATAAAAGCGAAAGAACTTGTTTTAATTCTCCAATATTTTTCTCATATTTAGGGTTTTCCTGTATATGAATCTTGGAAAAGTTCGTTGAAACATATTCTCTGATAGTATCCCATCCTCCGCAGTGCATAACAATTGACTGAGCGATATAGCTGTCGTGACAAGCTATCATCACTTCTACTGCTTTACTAAGTGTTAAAGTACTTCTTCCTTGTAGATGCGGATATAACTGTGCACTATCTTCACGTGGATGAAATTTAATATGATGAAGTATATCATTCCAATTACGTTTATTTCCCTTTACCATTTGTGCTGCTACAAATCCAATTACTACTTTTGCTGCCGATGCTAAAGGAATATATATTTCACTATTAAATGAAGCAACTATACGTTCGTTTTTTGTAGAATAAATAGTTACTCCTACATGACCCGCTTGTATCTCTTTCATTTTTTGAATGACAGTTTCCATTTCCATTCCTCTTTTCACATCGTTATATCACCTTCTAATAATTCAATATGGAATATAAAAAACCTTTTTTGACAGGTTATATTTGTTATGACAATTAGAAAAAGGTAGCAAGAATTACTCTACGCTACCTAAAACCATATATTTTTCCCGAAAAACTTCTATTCTTCTATAGGATTTTCAGGACCATCAAACTCCAATTGATAAAAGGCTAAGTCTAGCCATTTATTAAATTTGTAACCAGCTTTTTTTATTGTCCCTGCATGAACAAATCCATAGTCTTCATGTAAGGCAATACTCTTTTCATTTTCTGCGTCAATTCCAGCGATTAAGGTCATATATTCTCTTTCTTTAGCAATTGCGATTAATGCTTTCATTAAAGAAGTCCCAATCCCATTTTTTCTATAATCTTTATGAACATACACAGAATGTTCAACTGAATATTTATAAGCAGGCCACGCCCTAAATGGACCGAATGTCGCAAATCCTACTACTTTATTATCTAGCTCGTAGACTAAAATTGGATAGTCATCAGCCTTTTTTTGTTCAAACCATTCTATTCTATTTTCAAGGGTTACAGGTTTATACGCATATACAGCTGTTGAATTAAGGATTGCATCATTATAAATTTCGAAAATAAATGTTACATCTTTTTTCATTGCTTCCCTTATCATTGTTTTCTTCCTTTCATAGTGATTATCTTCTTTAACTATCCTTTTATCACTTTTATCTTACAGAAATTTCAGACTCATTTCCATATACGAATTCTAGCTTTTCGGAAACCATCAAATATATTTATTACAGCAGACAGTATATAAATGAAAATTCCACCGCCGATTAACCATGTTTTAAATTCCTCTGGAGAAATAGTAAATGCATTTGCCACATACGTAATGAATCCTTCGTTAAATAAATGCGGATTTACTACAATTACAATGAATATGATTGTTCCGACTACTTGAAGAATCGCATTCCCAATTGCCAATCTTTGCGTCCATTGTCCTTGGACTAACTTATAAAGAGATATACCGATTTCGAAAACGATCATTATTACAACGATCGGCCAGTACTGAAGTAAAACATCTTGATTAAAAGTTGGCGCGACAAACTTCAGTCCATTTGCCGTACCATTATATACACCTACAAGATGATTCGCATAAAAGTAAAGTGTAGCCCATATTGCCGTCCACATTAAACCTCCAAAAACTTCAAACTTTGAGATTGCCTTTTTCTTCGGGATATACGAAATCTTTTTCAAATCATCTGGCGTCCATTTTTTTAAACTTGTTGTTAATGGGTGTGGATCCTTTTCTTTATCAGTTCTTTCTATAACAGCAAATACAAGTGTCAACCAGAAAAATACATGGAGTCCTACTTCGACAATTTCCCCAATACCTTTACCTATCAATTGTAAAATAACATTTAATACCGCTTGATCACCACTATAGCCTATAAAATTTTCTGCAACCATCGAAATGAGTGCAATAACAGCTGCAATTGGTATAATCATTTTTAATAACGTCGTATATACATCAAAATAACGTGGTCCAATTAAATGCATCGGTCTATCCAAATACCCATTAGCCAAAGAAACTGGACTTCCCAACTTTTCGAGTACGCTCTTTACATCTTCCTCATTATAATCGTCAGGTAACATATCCTCTATCGTTGACCGTAGTTCAAGTGTAATATCTTCACGATTTTTTTCAGGTAATCTCTTCGCAACTTCATGGACGTACATATCAATCAAACTCATTCTTGTCCTCCTCCTTCAATAGGTTATAAAGTTCTTTCGAATCCTTTATCCATTCCTTTTTCAACTGCAGAAATATCTCTAATCCATATTCACTTAAAACATAATACTTTCGAGGTCTACTCTCCGTTTTATCCCAACTACTCGTCACTAGTTCTTGCTTTTCTAATCGGCGAAGTAGTGGATATAAAGTACTTTGATCAATTATAATCCCCGATTGCTCCAATAATTGGACAAGTGAATATCCATACTGCGGCGTTCTTAATTGGCTTAAAACCGCTAATGTTAATGTCCCTCTTCTTAGCTCAGTAATTAACGAATTTAATAAAGCATCCATTTATTCACCTCATTTCTATTACTATATGTTATACAGTATATGTTTTATACTATGTATCGTACAGTATTAGTGTGACAAAAACAATGATTATTTACTAAAAAATACATAATTAAAAGCACAAACTATATTATTTGTGCTTTTCTAGCCAACTTAAATAACTATAACACGCTTAACTTTGTATCTCTGGTAATATAAACTCTCCTTTTTCTTTAGAAAATGGGACAACCTCTACAATCGCCTCAACATTGATTACTCCATATACATGCGGGTATTCTTGACCGTTTGAAGCAAGTTCATATTTTATTTCTGCTTTTACAAGAGATGGATCTATTGTAAGTAATAAAACATCTTTTTCATGATTGAAATGTTTTTGAGCAACCTTTAAAGCTTGTTCAAATAATGAACAATGAATAAATCCCTCTTCTATAAGTGATTCTTCATTAATTTCTCCAGTTGTTTTTGCGATTTCCCAATTTCTTTTTGTTATTACTTTTGTAATCATTATCATTTCTCCTATATATTTTTATAAAAAAATAAAAGGCTTTTCTATTCATTACTAGAAAAGCCTCTTGAATTTTTATCTCTTAATTAACCGAGATACTTCCCCGCTATGGAAAATCCATAAATCATGAAGCGATCTCGTACATCCGACATACAATAATTTCGCATCATGTTTTGTATTTTTGTAATGTTCCTCATCAACGTCGATTAGAAGTACTGCATCAAATTCTAAGCCTTTTGCTAAATATACAGGTACTACCGAAATACCACCTTCGTATTTACTTTGATCTGCTTCAATCACGTTAACAGTTAGTCCTGCATTTGTTAACTTCTCATATATAACACGGCATTCATCGTCTGTTCTTCCAATTACCGCGATTGTTTTCACATCTTCATTTTGCAAGTGCTGTAAAGTCTTCATAATTTCAGTGAATTGATCTTCTGTATGGATTACCTTAACATCTTCACCGCTACGGAAAACGGGTGTTGCCAGTCCCACTGGAATCTCTGCATTTTTAATTATTTCATTCGCGAATTCAATAATTTCTTTTGTAGAACGATAACTTCTCGTCAGTTCATAATAACCTGTTTCTTGGAATACTTCCTTAAAAGCACCCCATTCTTCAATTCCTTGATAATCATAAATCGCTTGAGATAAATCACCTAATATAGTGAAAGAATTACCTAGTGTAATTTCTTTTAATACATAAACTTGGAAAGGAGAAAAATCTTGCGCTTCATCAATAACGACGTGATGAAACTTCTGTCCGATTTCAATTCCTGTTATGCGATGATGTATGTAAATTAAAGCTGGTAAGTCTTCTACATACACTTCTTTTTTACGAGAATTCTTTTCTGTTTCTTGAACAAGCTCTTCAGGTAATACTTCGAGTATTTCTTTACTCTTCAACATTGAAGTATACAGTGAAAGTGGGCTCATTTTCGGCCAAAAATTCATATATGTGTTCAATCTCTTTGTCGCTTCTTTTTTTAGTAACTTTTTCTCATTTGTTTCTCCAAACTTTTTAAGTTCAATTTCAATCCAGCGCTTCATACGGCCGACTAAACGTTCTCTTCTTTTCTTTAATGGATAATGTTTATATTCAACTTGCATCCATTTTTTAACGTCTTCCACTGGAATAACTGCTTTATCCCACGCCTCAAAATCTTTTGTCGGTAATAAATCTTTTTCAAATTGAACCATTCTCTCTTCAATAAACGACTTAAATTCCAGTGTGCCTTTCAATTTACCGAGCATAACCTTTTTTTCATCACGATTAATTGAAAAAGCTTCTTTCAATTTTTCTTCTGCCTGCTTTAGTTTCACCGAACCATCTAACAGGCGCAATGCCCAATCTGGAAACGTTGTTTGACTAATATTGCCTACACCTAATTCAGGAAGTACACTCGAAATATAGTCTAAAAACAAACTGTTTGGAGCGAATACAATCATTCTCTCCGCCTCTAGTTGTTCACGGTATTCATAAATTAAAAAAGCAAGACGATGTAAAGCAATCGTTGTTTTTCCGCTTCCTGCAACCCCCTGAATTAATAATGGTAAGTTTCTTTCCGCACGAATAATATCATTTTGCTCCGATTGTATAGTCGAAACGATATCTTTCAATTTATTATCTTTATTCTCACCTAATCGATATAGAAGAAAATCATCAGCATGCGATACATCTTCATTTCCTTTCACATATGTATCGACAACACGTTCAAGCTCTCTTTTTCGAATGGAAATATTTCTTTTTAAATAAACATCGCCTTCTACTAACCCGTCTGGTGAATGATAAAACGCTAATTCTTCTCCACCGGTAAATGAATAAAACATACTTGCGACAGGTGCTCGCCAATCAATAACCATCGGTTTCATCGTATCTTTATCTGAAACACCTACTTTACCGATGTAAATCGGCATAACATCTTCTTTGCCATCCTCCTGGAAGTCTAATCTTCCAAAATACGGCTCTTGCACACCAATACGTAGGTTTTGTCTATTAGACTCCCTCATACTTTCAAGAATTTGCTCTTTAAAATCTTCTCCATAATAAACCGGGATTTTTTCAAGCTGCTCTAATTGCTCATCCATCGTACATAAAATATCTTTCATTTTCTGTAATTCTTCTTCAAATATGTTACTCATTTGATGATTCCCTCCTGTCCGTTCCAATTTTTTCAGTCGAGATATAATTCTATAAAAAACACAATCATAAAGTCAATAGTTTAAGTGAGAATTTTCCGAAATAAAGAAAGGCATAAAAAACCCTGCCCATTTCTCTAAGATTTTGAAGTATCCTCAAAGGAAATTTTTTCTCTATATTTATTTATGAGAATTACATTCATTTTTTTCTTTTGGGGAACAATCAATTTTTCACTTACATGCAGGAATTACATACTTACCAAATAAATCTAAAGATGAAAGTACTTTATGATGTTCTAATCCACCAAAATTCATTACTGCTATAAAATTCGTAACACCTATTTCACTGTAGGACTGAATTTGTTTAATAACTTCATCAGGACTTCCTATTACTGGGTTGAATTTACATTTAAGGTCTTCATATGAAATATTCGTCCCACGCGGAGTATTCATAAATAATTGATAAGGACCTTTTGCATTGGATTCAGCCTCTGCATATGCTTCACCGACATGGACATGAAATGCAACAGGAATTTCCAGCTCTTCTGGATTACCGTGTCCTGACTTTAGATACGTATTCTTGTAAGTATCAATCAGCTTTGCTAATTCATCTCGTGATTTACTAAACCCAAGCCCCATGAAATTGTTTCCCATACTAGCAACATGACTAACACCTGTTTCACTAGAGGTTGCAATCCAATGAGGCGGAAACGGAGCTTGTATGGGCTGAACATTAAGTTTAAGGTCTTTGTATTGATAAAAGTTCCCTTGATGAGAAAGAATTTTGCCTGACCATGCCTTACGTAGCACTTCTAGAGACTCGTTAAAACGCTCGGTTTTGTCCTCCAATGAAATATTATAGCCATCAAATTCCTTCTGTGCATATCCACTACCTAGCCCTAAATCTAATCTTCCGTTTGATAAAAGATCAACCATCGCATAATCTTCAGCAACTCGTATAGGGTTGTGTAATGGCAGTACTGAAACACCCACACCGAGGCGAATTCTATTCGTTCTTTGAGATACCGCAGCGAGCAGAACTGCTGGCGAAGGATTAATACCAAAATCTGAGAAGTGATGTTCTGCAAACCATACCCCATCAAAATTCACTTCTTCAGCCCGAACGGCTTGCTCTAATACCTCATTATAGAATTGTCTAGGTGTTCGGGATAATCGATTGGGGTAATTATCAAATATAGTTAATGTACTAAATTTCATTTAATATCGCTCCTGATACTTTATATTCATTTCTATATTTCATAGATCTTTTACATATAATCTAAATGGTATTATTAATATTCTAGTTATCCGAATCATTCCACTGACGGCTTATTTCTAGCCCATAATCCATATCGTAAACTTCTTTTATAGCTTTAACTTTTTCAAGACTTTCATCGCTAAACACAGGTTTATTTTCAAAAGAATGTAGAACGATTCTTTCAAGAAGAACGCCTAGTGAAATATCATGATACTCTGCCATCGCTTTCAGAACCTTCACCATTCTTTTTTCCATTCTAATTCCAGTTTGTACACGTTCAACTTTAATTTTTTGATTCTTTCCATTTACTTGTTCATTATTTTGTTTCATAATTCCACATCCTTACCGTGAAAAAACAATATTTTGTTACCTTGATAACAATGTATCATTATAACACCAATGTATATTTTGTCAATTGTGTCATTTTATTATTGGTTAAACATAATAGGTTCTCGCCCTATTACTATTATCAAGATAATGTAAATTTGTATCCATATAACGAAAAAACGCTATTCTTTTTATAGGAATATATAAAAAGAATAGCGTTTTTAATATGAATTTATCGATTTCTGATGAACTAAAATTAGTTTCTAAAGAATCGCGATGATATATATCACCTAATACTTTGGAATGATTTGATTCATTTAACAATCAAGTGAATAAGGTACACAAGAACTCGTAGCCCTATGTGTTTGATTACGCAAACACATAGCACATACTTCATTAACTCAACCTTGTAGTCAATTAGAAGCAAACACTGATACTTCTATGAATCCAGACGCACTCAACCAACGATGTATACCAACTATTTTCGTCGCATTTACTTATTAGATTCTACAAATTTGAAATCCCCCTCACATAAACTTAGCTTGATGTGTATGAGGGATAATCCCCACCTTTTCTCTATTTCTTTATTTCTTTATTTCTTTATTTCTTTTTTACTTTTATACGATAAGATAAGCACTCATGTAGTGAAGCTTGCTCTTTATATCGCAATTTTTCAAAATCAAATGCTCCGCCTGGGAAGAATCCTACAATACTTAAACCTGCTTTAGCACATAAATCACTAATCTCTTCTACTGTATAACAACGTAAAGACTGTGTCACAATCTCATTAGGTTGATTAGGATTCCACCAATGATCTAACATTCTTTCATTTATACTATCATATTCATATTTTCGCATAGCCGAACTTAATGACATTTCGTGTCCACTAACCTTTTTCCAATACAAAGGTTGATAAATATCAATAAGTGCACATCCATCATCCTTCATCCAATCTTTAATCCGTTTTAGTAGAAACAATTGCTCATTATTTGTTCCTACACCAAATCCATCTAAATAACTAACCACCTCAAATTTTTCCTCAAAGTTAATTTGATAAAAATCTCCACAATGAATGGCAATATCACTACTAGAATGTTCTTTTGCAAAGGAAACCAGCTCTGATACAAGTTCAACAGTTGTCATTCTCACATGTAACTTAGACATTGCTCGTGCAAATCCACCATTCCCTGCACCAAGTTCCAACATCGTTTGAAACGGATATCCAACTTGTTCTTGCACCTCTTTAGCAACCTGTTCTATCCAGCTTTCTGTATTTACATCATAATTCGACAGTTCAAATTGTTTTTTGTAAAATTCCTTCACATTTAATTCGTTCATTATTATTCTCCTCCTGTAATAGTTTTTTCTACTACAGGTTAGAAGCTAAATTTCTGATACCCATTAACCCCCCCCTTATTTATCACCTACATTTCTATATTATCAAATTAAACAGAATATTCAAATGTATTTTATTCTTTATTGGTTTGAGAATTTCAACTGAAAACAAAATAAAAAGCAGATAATGAATTATTCCATTATCTGCTTACCAATTTATCCTTAGCTGCTTTTATTATATTTTTGATACACGATCCAATCCCCAGAATCAATGATTTTCTTTAATATCTCTTTATCCTGAGCAACATACAAATATGCATGTATTTCTTTATCAGCAAAATATACCGTTTGTGTAATTCGATCATATAAATCAGTCTCTGCATTACCTGTATATTCTTCAAGTTCATCTAATTTTTGTAGAACATCACTATTTACTTCATAAACTTCCCCATATACTTTTTCCTCGTTTGAACAAACCATTGCAGGATACCCTTCGTTTGTATCAAATAATTTGCCATACGTCCATGCTCCGTCTGCGATGCATGTTGCACCTCGCATATAATGAGCATTCGTTTGCTCTTTTCTTAACGTGCCATACACGAAAACATGATACATATATCCCTATCCCCTTTATATGTCTCTACTTTCTTATTTGTAAATATGCTCGAATCATAAAGTAACTCACTTCATTTGGAAGCTGTTCTTTAATAGATTTCAAACCCCCTTCTGCATTTTGTACGGCAGTTTCAATAAGCGCTTCATATTCTGTTGGAACAAAGCTTTGCCACTCTACTTCCATACCATCTTCATGGCAACGGATTAAGTGGTTTTCAATCGTTTGTCTTGATAGACCTCTATCTTTCGCAATCTCATTTAGATCAATGCCTTGTTTATACATTTCATACGTTTCTATATGAGAATTCGCTGAAGCTTTTCCTGATTTTTTACGCTCTGAAACAACTTCTGTCTTAATTGTTTCAGCATAGTTTGGATTATCCTCAATGAAGTGCTGAACTGCTTGTAAGAAGTGAGACCCGTACTTCACAAGTTTGTGTTCTCCGATTCCTTTTACAGTTAGGAGTTCGGAGTCACTTTGTGGCATTTTTGCACACATATCTTTTAACGTTTGGTCAGAGAAAATAACAAACGGTGGTACACCTTCTCCTTGCGCAATTTCTTTACGCACTTCACGAAGCACTTCAAATAAAGGATGGTCTTGAACAATTTGTCTCGTTTCTACTCGTTCTTTGCGTAAAACATTCACTTTACCAAGTAGTGCTTCTTTCCCTTTTTCCGTTACTTTTAATGTCGGATATGTACCATGTTCAACTGCAATCAACTCGTCTGAAATTAAAAACTCAATAAACTCACTGACTTCTTTTACACTACGGTTTGATAAAAGACCATACGTTGGCAAAGTATGAAAATTAAATTCAATGACTTTCTTATTTTTCGATCCAGTTAATACTTGTGCAATCATTTGTTTTCCGAATCGTTGGTTCGTCCTGATCATACAAGATAGAACCATTTGTGATTCTCTCGTTACATCAATACTTTCACGGTCGTCCGTACAATTACCACAACGACCGCAATCTTCCTTCGGTTCTTCTCCAAAGTATTGCAAAATAAATGATTGTAAACATTGTTCTGTATGACAGTAATCGGTCATATTTTGCAATTTTTCTAGTTCATTTGAAAAACGTGATTCTCCAGTCGATTGATCAATTAAAAAGCGTTGCACTTGTACATCTTGAGAAGAATATAACAAAATACATTCACTATCTAACCCGTCACGACCAGCACGTCCCGCCTCTTGATAGTAACTTTCCATATTTTTCGGAAGTTGATAATGAATAACGTAACGAATATTCGATTTATCAATCCCCATCCCGAACGCAGATGTCGCTACCATCACACTGATTTCATCTCGTAAAAAGAGTTCTTGTTGTTCATTTCGATCGTGATCGCTCATACCTGCATGATATTTCGATACCGAAACTCCTGCTTTCCCTAGATCTTCATATAACTGATCGACTACTTTTCTTGTAGCTGCATATATAATCCCAGATTCCTTCTGATTTTGACGAATATAATCTGCTAAATACGCATTACGATCCTGTCCTTTAATTACTGAAAATGATAAGTTCTCGCGCTCGAACGTTGTCATAATTGTATTTTCTTGATTAATTTCAAGCGTGCTACATATATCATCACGTACTTGTGGTGTTGCCGTTGCCGTTAAAGCTAAAACGAGCGGTTTTTCTGGAAGATAATCTAATATGCGATGTATATGTAAATAACTTGGACGGAAATCATGACCCCACTGGGAAATACAGTGCGCCTCATCAATCGCAATCATTGGAATTTTCATATCGATAAGTTGGTCAACAAACTCCATAGAATCAAGACGCTCAGGCGCCACGTAAAGCAATTTGTAATGTCCTTGTTTCGCCAATTGAATTCGTTGATTCGCTTCTGTAATAGAAATAGAACTATTAATATATGTAGCGGAAATACCGTTTTGAATTAATGTATCTACTTGATCTTTCATAAGTGAAATCAAAGGTGATATAACTAATGTCGTTCCTTCGAATACTAGTGCGGGAATTTGATAACAAATTGACTTACCACCGCCCGTAGGCATAATACAAACCGTATCCTTCCCATCTAATACATTTTTAATTGTTTCATCTTGTCCTCTTCGGAATGACGAATAACCGAAATAAGACGCTAAAAGTTCTTGAGCTTTTGTAAACAAAAAAGAGTCACCTGCTTTTCTTTATCTTTCATCTATTCCCATTATATCATCAAACTGATTCTCGCCACTTTGAATTTTATAAGTATTTGAGTTCTATTTGCTTCCTAGGTTTTCCAACATAAAAAAAACAAATCTAGTACACAAGAAGAAAGAATTTCAAAATAAATATTCATTTAATTTACCTTCCTAGAATACTACTAATCGTATACATATGAATTTGAGGAGGTTAAATTATGAAGAGTCGTTACAATAATTCCAACAAACCTAAAGCGTCAAATAAACAACTCCAATTCTCTAATAATGATGCGTGGAAATATGAATCATTTTATAAGTATCAGCCTTTATTTTCTTATAAAAAACTATTTAATTTCCTTTCTCAACTTTTTATGCGTTAATACATGTGCCAAATATATATCATTCAAACAAATTTTCTCAACATTAAACTTATAGACTTACTACAATACAATTGTTACCATATATAATAATCTGTTAGATAAACCCCTTATGTTGACCTGCTTAAATTAGCAGGTCTTTTTATACTTACATATCGCGATATATCGTAGCCTGGTTGAAAAGTCTTTTCTCCATTTTAGAACCCTATTCCATTCTCCACAAATGATTATAATTCCCAAAAGCAAAATATAAATCCTTTACATTCATACAAGTAATTCATTTTTTTCTCAATACACAAAGTGAATTTCATTTGTTACTATGAAAATACTCCAGATGAGTTTTTGCTCATCAACATTATCTAGTTAAAGGGATCTGCCGCGGGAAGCAGATCCCTTTAACTTTATTAAAAAGTACCCTTCTCATTTGGACGCATTTACCAGGTTATTTTAAAAGAATTTTATGTTAATATTACGTAGTCGAGTCCGACATCTCGGCAATACCCTTTTGAGGCTCTGCAACTTCCCTTGCAGAGCCTCTTTTACTTTATATTCAATTTATTCATATATACCACAACATTATTCATTGAATTTCCCCATTTCAAATTCCCTGAAAATAATCTAGGACACGTAACTAAAAATAAATCTTTATCATACTTTGAGTTATACATGTTCAAAGGAGTGTTACTATTTATGTATTCTTATTGGCAATCGTATTACTCCCCCTATCATAACCCTTATGTAAACTATGATTCATCCGTACGTAACTACCGAATTAGTAAAAACGAGAATTTTTTAAAAGGGTATATGCGTTCTTTATGGGAACAACACGTCGCTTGGACGAGATTAGCTATTATAAGTATTGTATTTAATTTACCAGATGTTAATGTTACTGTTGGACGGCTTTTACAAAACGCAACACATATGGGACTATCACTTGAGCCCTTCTATGGCGAGAATGCAGTAAAGAAATATAGTGCATTAATTAAAGATCATTTAGTAATTGCAGCCGATCTTGTGAAAGCAGCAAAAGCTGGTGATCAAAACGCAGCAGCCGCTATAGAGAAGAAATGGTACGCTAATGGTGATGAAATTACTGAATTTCTTAACAGTATCAACCCATATATAGATAAAGAAGAATTCAGAAAAATGTTTTATGAACATTTAGCACTAACGAAAGCGGAAGCACTTGCCTTCCTAAATAAAGATTATGAAGCAGGAGTAAAACTTTACGATAAAATTGAAAAAGAAGCATTAGAAATGGCCGACATGATAACAAACGCAATCGTAAAACAATTTCCGCAAGTATTTCAATAAAAATAAGCCGATTTGAAAAAACAAATCGGCTTATTTAGTTTTCTATCAATGATATTTCACCACTCCTCTTTACATTTAACGTATATCGATATATTTTATTAATATCCGTTTTTTATAGGAGGAAATAGTTTGATTAACGCAATTGGTCTCGTATTTATTCTCACAAATAAGCACGAGAAAAAGAAAAAAGTTTATCTGAATGAAAAATTCGCATTAATAGACATTATTGATTCTAAAGAAGTATTTGATGATGAAGGAAACTCATTAGTAGAACTAACATGTAAATACAGTATATATTTAGACGAAAAATACTACTGTAAATCTCTCGATGATTATACTGGACAAGTATTCCCCTTCTTAAACGCTAAAATAGGAAAAGGACTTCTCAGAAACTTAAATTATTACTTTTCTTACGTTGATGCCTATGATAAAAAACCACCTGTTAAAGAAATAAGACCTCTTATGAAACAAGTAACTAACAGATAGCGGACAGTATTCAAAAAGAAAGCACCTAACTTCAGATGCTTTCTTTTTTTGAATCAGTAACTCTCTAACTTTCATCTCCTTCTAAATATATATACCCAAGCATACTTTAAAATAAAAACATTGGAGGATTAGGCTGAATGAAATATTCAGAATCAATCGTAAGTAAACGGCTCCGAAAACTTAAAACAACTGGTATGTTTTTTATACTATTTTTAATCGCATGGCTTGGATATACAAAATTCCTTTATGGAAATGGTTTTCTTTTCGAAAAGAAAACTTCAGTTGAAGTAATGAATACTAGCGTTACTGGAGAAATAGAAAAGAATTTCCATGTAAACTTACAAGGCTTTCGCAAAACGAACCTTGATACACTTATAGATGCTAGTAAAACCGATCCTAGCGAACTATCCTTAATTGAACTTATCAACACATCTTGTTCTAAAGATTGCACAGGTGAACCTTCAACTTACGTTAAGTCCAACCACGGGTATATCTTTTATACAAAATCTAATGGTACGAATGTAGCTCTAAAAATTAAAAAGCAAGATTCATGGGAAATTGAAAAGAAATCTGTTCAAAATGGAATTTAAAAGGTTCATACAAAAAAAGAGTACTTTACTTCAAAGTACTCTTTCAAAGAAAATTACCACTTACGGCATTTATCATCATCATCGTCACGTTTACGATTGCAACGGCAATCATCACAATCACAATGACGTTTACGATTGCAACGACAATCATCACATTCTCTGCGTCTACATCTTCCAAACATTAAATCATCCCAAAATCTATTACAATCTCTGCGTCTACACCGACAATTATTACACATGAATATGATTCCCCCCTAATATAAAATAGAATTCATCATATTCTATGTTTAAAAGGGTAAAAAGGCTTATTTAATAGTCTATTTAAAGTGTATAAATGTGATGTAATTTGAATCAAGTACTAATATGACTATATTTCCTGCTGCCCTTCCACAGCACCCTTCAACCTCTGCAACATATACCCAATCCCTCTACATCCTTCTAACGGATATGTAATGATTTCTTCTGGATATAGCTTCGTCACAACTTTTTTATGCTTCTTCCCTGCAAGTAATACTATTTCATCAAACTGAAGTAAGCCTTTATCAATCATCTGTTGTTTTAATTGTTCTATGTTAATAATCTCATTACTCTTTGAGTCAAATGCAAGATCATAGTTTTCCTTTACAATATCATTTGGTCTTAAAAAACCATGCTTTGCAGATAATATAACCCAATTCTCGAAAAACTCAGTTGCATACGCCTGACATGCTTTTCCGAATGGACTAATATATACGTCTTTTGCCTCTGCCTCTCTGTGATCTGGGTACTTATCCCAAATTTTCTTCTTTCCACATGGAATTATGCATAACCTTTTCATCGTTATTTCTTACCTCGCTTCTAACTTTCTTATGAAATATAAAATTTTTCAGTACATTTTTTTAAAGAATACTATATAATAATCTCGAAAGATAAAATTACATTATTTCCTATATTTGGTTGAGTTTACTTTAGAGCAGTTGATTAAGCATTTATATTATTACATAAAAACACCGTACTAAAGTTACTTTCATGAAGCATGCATACACCCCATCCTTTAGTGTGTTTGTGAAGATTTCGTAAAATTGAGTACAATAAATCTTCTAACCACTATTCAATAGTACAATATATAAATGTAGTATAACAAGGAGGTGAATACGTATGAAAAATATACTCCCAGCATTATTAGCTTATATTATCGTTTGTATCATCGCGATTATCCTTCCAGCATCTGACGGCTATAATACTATAGGTTGGAAATTCTTTGTTGGGCAAGCGTACGCAATACCTATTTTCATTATTACTGCTATTATTACATTTTATATAAACAAGAAAAAGTCTTAAGAATAAACGGTTATAAGGATAGCTAAACGCTATCCTTATTTTAATTCATTAATCAGTTCCCAAATAGCCCTGGCAGTACTTTCTATCCTTTCTTCCGAAAAGTCAAACGTAACACCTGTATTTTCATATATTACTTGTATAGGTAAATTCCAATCTGAACTAGCTCCCTCTTTAAAGAGAGCAATCGCTTTTTCTGAATCTTCCCGGTAAATTTGAAACAATTGCATTGCTCCTATTTGTGAAATTGCATATTCAATTTTATAAAAAGGAAACTGGACAAAGTGAAATGACTCTAACCAGCTTGCACCGATTTCATTCTCTAATCCTGCAATATTAACTGATGAGTGTGGATACCTTTTACATAGTTCAACATATTTCTTATCACGTTCTTCTGGTGTATGGTTTGGATTTGCATAGATCCAGTGCTGGAATACATCTCCTGCAATTGATGACATTAATAAAGACAAAGCACGATATAATTGTACGCGCTGCACTTCTTTATATTCATCCTTTTGCTTATAAAAAACAGTAAGCTTATCCATTACTAGCAACTCAAGACTGAGGGAATAAAGCTCAGCTACCTCTTCACGAAGATATCTTTCCTGCATGCTACTATCATTGTTAAATTGTTTATAAAAATGAAATGCATGCCCCATTTCGTGTACTAGTGCATTAATTGCATAAAATGAAGGACTAAAGTTAGAATACACAAAAACCTCTTTACTATGAGGTAAGGTAAAACAAGCAGCTCCTTGTGCTTTATTTTCACGTTCTTCTACGTCAATGAATCCTGCTTTCCTTATATGGATAAATTCCTCATAAAAATATAAGTCTGTCTTCTGAAACATTTCTTCCACCCCATCCAATAAATCAATGGGATTTTCAAATGGCGTTTTTTGTAAATTACAAGCAGCAAGATCCCAAGGGCGACACGTTTTTACACCGAGATTACTTTTAGAAAGATTCCCTAACTGTTTCCAAATTGGTACAACATACTTCTCTATAGATTCATGAAGCTTATAACACTCTTCAATTCTATAATCTCTGTTTTTTTGTTTGAAAGCATATTCACTATAATTATTAAACCCTGCATTTAAAGCTATCTCATTCCGCAATTGTACGAGATTATTCATAATACAATCTATTTCTATTTTCACTACACTTCTTGCTTCACATAAAGCATACCAAGCTTTTTTGCGAATAGCTCTATTTCTGTTGTCTAGCTTTGCTTTTATGTATGCATACGTCTTTTGCTCGCCTTCCCAATTAATAAATATGTTAGACATTATTTCTCTATATTTCGTAATAAGCTCTTGCTCTTTAATGGAAAGAGAAATGTTCTTTTCATTAAACATTTTACTCTTCACCAATCGTGTTTTTTTCATAAATCCGTATTTCTGCTCCTCTAATAAGTCGGAAAACGGGCACTCTCTAAATTTCTGGTCAAATTTTGCAGTGTAGCTTTTTAAAAGTGGTTGAATTGTATTTTGATTATACATATGTAAATTACGTTTATCTCTGTCATTTGTATCTCTATACGTGGCGATTAAACTACTTGTTATCTCCTCTTCTACTTCAGCGTTTACACGCAGTTCCTCTAAAAGCCAACGCTCTAATTCTGAAACAGAAGTAATTTTCCGCTCTAAAAGTGACTGTAATTTATTTTCCAAATCATTAAACATACACAATCCTCCCGTTTTTAATTTTCTGTTTTTTAAAGATAAAAAGGACAAGTAGCCAATCTGACTACTTGTCCTTTTTTTGTTAAACCATACACAATTATATTAAGCTTGGAATGCTTCTGTTAATACTGGTACGATTTGTTTTTTACGAGATACAACACCTTTTAATGTAGCAGTGTTGTTTTCTAGAGATACGTTGTATGCTTTCTCAACAACGTTTGCTGCTTTACCGATCGCAAGACCGACAGAATCGTTAGTTAAGATATCAGTTACAACAAATAAGAATAAGTCTAAACCTTTTTCTTCTACTACTGTAGAGATAACTTTTTCAAGTTCAGCTTGGTGTACAAGAACATCGTTTGTATCAACAGCGTTTACTTGTGCGATTTCAACTTTCGCGTTACCCATTTGGAATTCTTTAGCGTCAAGGGAGATTAATTGCTCCATTGTTTTTCCGCTTAAGTCAGCACCAGCTTTTAACATTTCTAAGCCGTAGTTATCTGCATCTACATCAGCGATTTCCGCTAATTCGCGAGCTGCTGCTACGTCTTGTTCTGTGCAAGTTGGAGATTTGAATAGTAAAGAATCTGAAATGATTGCAGATAACATTAAACCTGCAACTTCTTTACGAATTGCAACACCATTTTCTTTGTACATTTTGTTTAAGATTGTAGCTGTACAACCAACTGGCTCACAACGGTAGTATATAGGATCGCTTGTTTCAAAGTTAGCAATACGGTGATGGTCAATAACTTCTAACACACGAACAGATTCGATATCGTTAGCACTTTGTTGACGCTCGTTATGGTCAACTAAAATAACATTGTCCACTTCGCTTGCAACTGTCTCAACAAAACGCGGTCCTTCTACTTTAAAATAGTCTAACGCAAATTGAGTTTCACCGCTGATTTCGCCTAAACGTACAGGCTCAGCATTCATTCCTAATTCTTTTTTCAATTCTGCATAAGCAATCGCAGAACAAATTGCATCTGTATCTGGGTTTTTATGCCCGAAAACTAGTACTTTTTCCATGTTTTCCACCTCTTCATGAAAAGAATATCTTAAAGAAGCAAATATGACAATATTTTAGACACATTTTTTTATAAATAATTGCAGTTTCTTCTATATTTTTCATCGTTTTCACAAAAAAAGACCCTCTAAAATAATTTAGATGGCCAAAAGTTATCTTTTCGTTAAAATAAAGGTGGTACTTGCACTAAGTTATTAAATGTGAAATTGGCAAAGGCAGTCTAATTATCGAATAGCCCTCTTCCTCTCAGATTTGCGGAAACAGGCTCCTTTCCTATTTCACGTGCCCATATAGATAACTGGCCGATATGGTGAATTTCATGGACAATGACATGACGTATTATCTCTCCGTGTGTACATTCAATGACCCGGCGCCTGATTGGGGCGTCTCTAGAGCTAATCGGTTCTTCATTGAAATCAGTTTCTGAAAGTTTCCGAGAATCCATTTCATTTGTCCAAGATGTCACAAATGGCTTCACTTTCTCGTGGTATTGATCCGAAAGATTTTTCACTTTTTGCAAGCTAGTATAATCTTCAAACAATGGCTCCTCAGGCACTGGTTCACCTCGCAAACCTAAGATCCACATATATTCCACATCTACAATGTGAAATAGGGTATGTAGGATGCTACCAAATCCACCAACCCGTTTCTTTAATAGTTCTTCAGCCGACATATCTTCGCACAATGTAAACCAATCATCACGAACTTGCCAGTTATATTGAAACAGTTTCAACATCACAACAACCTCCATTTTTTAGATTAACATTTTAATATTCACCAAATGACTTCAAAATCAAAATCTAAAAAAACTGTCAAAGCTCTCTACAGACTGGTCCTTTAAATTAAACATTCCAGATGAAGATAAAGGGTCAAAAGAAAAACACTATTATACAGGGTTGTATCAAACATTATTTGAAATTATCCCTCTTTTCAAATAAAAAAACTAAAGCATTTTATAATAAATTATCGTTGCATCCAGCTCACCATTTGGAGAAATTGCATATTCCGGTATTTTTCCAACTTCTTGATAGTCTAATGATTTGTATAATCTATTCGATGGATCCCCTTCTCTAGTATCTAACACTAAAAGAGACCTATTTTCTTGCTTTGCTCGTTCCTCTGCTTTTTTCAATAATGAACGTCCGATGCCATTCCGTCTAAAGTTTGGGTGAGTCATTAACTTACAAATTTCGGCCCTATGGATCCCATTAGGCTTTGTAACAAGATGTAATTGTACACTTCCTGCCACTTCATTATTTATTTTAGCAACATATAATATCACTTCTGGTGCTAATACGGTTTGCCAATAATTTATGGCTTCTTGTTGTTCCAGTGGAGGTAAAAAACCAATTGACGCCTCATCATCTACTACTGTTTTCAAAAGTTTAGAAAGCTCTTCCATATCATTTTCTAATTGCTTAATTTCTTCAATTACTAAATTTTGCATTACTAATCCCCCTTTTGTTTCATTGTAACAACTTTTAAAGAAGGAATAATGAAATTCTAAGATGAAATTATTAAATATATGATTTTTTAGAGAAAGGATACCTATATGAAATATATATTAGATAGGACATATGCAAGAGAATTACTCCAGTGGGCATATGAACAAAACCCAGGTCCGTGGTTCGAACATTCATGTAATGTTGCCCTTGCAACTGAAAAGATAGTTGTTGAACTTATTAATAATGAGTACGACCTAGATGCTGATATAGCATACAATGCTGCCCTCCTGCATGATATAGGAAGATATAAAGGTTTTACTAAATCTGTTATTCATTCCTATGATGGTTACATGTATATGAATGATTTAGGGTATACAGGAAACGCCGTTATATGTGTGACGCATTCATTTCCTTGCAAAAATGAGCAGTTAGATATCGCGGCAGAGTGGAGCCTTGTTCCCGATTATATGGAAAGCCGGTTGGTTGACATACTTAATGAACATAGTGACTACGACTTATACAATAAAGTAATTACCCTTTGCGACGCTCTCGCTGATGCGGAAGGCTTTACTACTCTTGAAAAAAGATTGATTTCAGTTGGTTTGCGACACGGAACAACCTCTCATACCTCCTTTCATTGGAAAGGATTCTACACAATTAAGAATGAATTAGAATCTTTAATCGGTAAGAGTATATACACACTTCTCCCTGATGTAGAGAAATCGATTTACGGAAATATAGAATATTAAAAACAAAATAATTTGACTGTATGATTCTACAAAACTTTTTCAAAAGTGGAGGGATTTATTATTAGTAAAATAGGATTTGACTTAATAAATCATGAAGGTAACTTTGATTTTGGATATGAAGATATAACGAATATATCCAAGAAATGCAAATTCTCTAACTGTTCGCATACTAATGAACCACACTGTGCAGTTCAAGATGCTGTATCTAACGGTATTCTTTCTGAAGAAATATTTAATAATTATTATAGAGATATAAACGAGGCACAATATGTTTCTGCACAAAGAAATAAAACGAAAGCTATTGATTATATGAAACAATTGAAACTCTTTCAAAAAAATTAGGCTAAAATAAAAAGCTCTCCTTACAAGCATAATTTAAGGAGAGCTTTTTCACTTTTAATAACTTTGATTTTTCAATTCCACCATACACTCGTGCATTAAAATCAGCGCTCAGCACATTTTAGTTCACCAGTAATTACAACTGAGACACATTAAACTTCTAATACCCCTTTACTAAGATCGATACATTCTTTTATTTAAGGTTAAAAAAAGACCATATATAACCTAGATAAAAAGATTGAATTTTCAGTTTTTTAATATTAGAAGTTTACATATTTAAAATTTAACACTATCATCCGCCGATACTTTTTCTTTAGAACTTTTTCTTTCAATCTCTTTACCCCGCTCTTCCCAAATCGTTAAACCTTCAATCCCTACTTTTTTAGGATCAAATACTGGATCTTTCCCTTCTTTTTTCTGCGTTTCATAATCTTTTAACACTTTTAATGCCGTTTTACTTAATAATAGGATTGCTATAAGGTTTAACCATGCCATACTACCAATTCCTAAATCTCCGAGATTCCATAAAAACGAAGCTGATTCTACACTACCGATGTATACCATAATTAAAAATCCAATTTTTAATACTGGTTTTAACCAGCTATATTTGAGGTCACGATCTAAATAAGTAAGCGTCGTTTCAGCGATATAGTAGTACGCGAGTAAAGTTGTAAATGCGAAGAAGAATATTGCGATTGAAATAAATATTGGACCAAATCCTGTCATAACAGTTTCAACTGCTTGTTGTGTATAAATTGGACCTGCTTCCACATTTCCTATATTCTGTACAATAGCGCTTTTCCCTTCAGGTATAACATTGTACATACCTGTTATTAAAATCATAAGCGCTGTCGCAGTACATACTACAATTGTATCGATATATACAGAAAACGCTTGAACTAACCCTTGTTTTGCAGGGTGCGATACTTCAGCAGCAGCTGAGCTATACGTCGCTTCCCCAACACCAGCGACGTTTGAAAATACAGCACGCTTTACTCCCCATGCAATAGCTGCGCCGACGATGCCGCCAAACATTTCATTTACACCAAAAGCACTTGAGAAAATTAAAGCAAACATACTTGGAATTTCCGTTATATTCGCAATTAAAATGATACATGTAACAATTACATAACCAATTGCCATAAAAGGAACAAGCATTTGTGAAACGCCCGCAATTCTCTTTACGCCACCAAAAATGATAGCTGCTAATAATACGACTAATAATATACCAGTTATATATTTGCTAATACCATTAGAATTTTCAAACCCAACTGCGATACTACTAGATTGAATACCTGGTAATAAAACGCCATATGAAAGTGTTACAACGACCGCTACAATGACTGCAAACCATTTCATTTTTAAACCTTTTTCAATAAAATATGGTGTACCGCCGCGATATTCATTCCCTACTTTACTCTTATACACTTGAGATAATGTTGATTCAACGAACGCACTAGCGGCCCCTAACAAAGCCATTATCCACATCCAAAATACAGCTCCAGGCCCGCCAAAAGCGATAGCTGTCGCTACCCCTGCGATATTACCTATTCCAACCCTACCTGATAAGGCTAAACAAAACGCTTGGAAGGATGATATTCCCGTCTCCGAGCTCTTCCCTTCAAATAATAGTTTAATCATCTCTTTAAAATAACGAATTTGTAAAAAACGAGTGGCAATTGTAAAATACACTCCTGCTCCTAATGCGAAAACAACTAAACCAATACTCCATACTTGCCCTACTAACCATTCTACTAACTGCTCCATCCAAATCCCCCTTATAATTCTTTTGAAAAAGCATTTTTATATATAAGAAAACGGACAACCTTTTTCATGCCTTCCAGTTGTCCGCATCTCTTACTATATTTCATCATTTTATTATCCCGCTATTTGCGAGCAGTAAAGCTACTCACTGAATAGAGTTTCACTTTATATTTACCCAAACACTTTTCACTTCTGTATAATTATCAAGTGCATATGAACCTAACTCACGTCCAATACCTGATTGTTTATATCCACCAAATGGTGCCGCTGCATTTTCTAAGTTATAATCATTAATCCACACTGTTCCTGCCTTTAATCTATTAGCAACTTGATGTCCAGTTTTAATATTTTGTGTCCATACCCCAGCAGCAAGCCCATATGAAGAGCGATTTGCTCTTTCAATTACTTCTTCTGTCGAATCAAATGGAAGTACAACGACAACTGGTCCAAAGATTTCTTCCTTAACAATTGTCATATCATCAGTAACATTTGTGAATACTGTCGGCTGAACAAAATAACCTTTTTCAAATGCACGCTCACCACCAGCTGCAACAGTAGCACCTTCAGCTCTTCCTTGTGCAATGTAATTTAGCACACGCTCTTGTTGTTTTTTAGATACGAGTGGACCCATTTCTGTATCTGTTTCCATCCCGGCTCCAAGTTTAATATTATTTGCCCTTTTTACAAGCTCTTCTACTACAGTTTCATAATGCTTCCGATGAACAAATACACGGGATCCTGCACTACAATTTTGACCATGATTATACATAATGCCTTGGAATGCACCGTTAATCGCTTCTTCTAAATCAGCGTCTTCTAAAATGATATTTGGTGACTTACCACCAAGTTCTAAAGTTACATGTTTAATTGTCTCTGCAGATTGACGCATAATATATTTCCCTGTAACTGTAGAACCTGTGAAAGCTACTTTATCAATATCATGATGGTTTACAATTGCAGCCCCTGCTTCTTGGCCGAAACCTGGTACAAAGTTTACGACACCACTTGGAAAACCAGCTTCTTTAAATAGCTTCGCTGTATATAATAAAGATAAAGGCGTTTGCTCTGCAGGTTTTAGTACAATCGTACAACCTGTCGCAAGAGCGGCACCCATTTTCCAAGAAGACATAACGAGTGGAAAATTCCACGGAATAATTTGACCAACAACACCAACTGGTTCATGGCGTGTGTAATTTAAATAATCTTTTGAAATTGGAATGGTTTGCCCGATAATTTTTGTAGCCCATCCCGCGTAATAACGATAATTTTCTACAGTCGCTGAAATATCATCATCAAGTGCTACTTGATATGGCTTCCCATTATCTAAAGCCTCAAGCTGTGCTAATTCTTCTCTATGTTCTTCAATTAAGTCTGCTAATTTATAGATAAGATGCGCTCTTTCAGCAGTAGTCATTTCTGCCCAAGGGCCTGATTCAAAAGCCAATCTTGCCGCCTTTACTGCGACATCAATATCTTCTTCTTGTGCTTCACATACGACAGCTAGAACATCTTCTGTTGCTGGATTGTATGTTTCAAACGTCTTCCCGCTAATAGAAGGAACAAATTCTCCATTAATAAACATTTTGACTTCTTCATTTAAAAACGCTTTCACTTTTGGTTTCAGCTCAATGTTTGTCGTTAACATATATGCTCTCCTCCTTATTTAAACAGCTACATGAGCTGCGATTTCGGATAATATAGTTTGAAGTTTTTGATCTTCTTCTTCAGTTAATCCTAATCTCGGATAACGTGAAGGCCCTCCGACTTGCCCGTGTAATTCCATTGAACGTTTAACGATTTGTACATATTTCCCAGACCCTTCAAGAAACTCACAAAGAGGTAAAATAGCATCGTTTATTTCCCATGCTTTTTCTAATTCACCATTTTGAAAATGCTCATACATTTTCGTAACGAGACCTGGAACGATATTTCCAGCCACTGAAACCCATCCCGTTGCACCAACTAAATAAGATTCCATAACTAAATCTTCAGACCCACAGAAAACTTGAAAAGCACCTTCGCCTTGTCTTACTAAATCTCTCGCTTTTCGAATATCTCCGCTAGATTCTTTAATATGTGTAACATTTTCACACTCTTTTCCAATACGGAGCATTAGCTCTGTACTCATATCAACACCAGAAGTAAATGGGTTATTGTATAACATTATTGGTATATTTACAGCGTTTGAGATTTCTTTAAAATGAAAATATATTTCCTCTTCCTTCGGTTTACAATAGTAAGAGTTTATAATTAATGCACAATCCGCTCCGTGCGCTTCTGCATGTTTCGTATATTCAATCGTTTCTTTCGTCGTCTCCGCAGCAGTTCCAACAATGACTGGAATACGGCCATCAACTTCTTTTAATACTGTTTCTACCATGTTAAATCGTTCTTCTTTTGATAAACTAACAAATTCTCCCGTACTTCCATTAATAATAATTCCAGCTACTTTTTTCTCAATAAAGTAGTTTACGTTTTGCTTTACACCTTTCCAATCAATCTCTTGAAACTCATCCATTGGTGTTATTAATACTGGAAATGCCCCTTTAATATTTTGCATATTTATCTCTCCCTTTAACATTTTATTTTAATAGAAATCCTGTTGGAAACGGATCTGTAGGGTCTAATAGAAACGTCTGCATGCCTGTAATAAACCCTCTACTTTCAAAACGAAAAATGTATCCTAGCTCTTCTTTCTTCACTTGTTCCACTGTTATAAAGCTATTAAAAACACTTTCATTTTTAAAAGCTTTATCCGCTATATATTCATTTTTAAATAAAGCATGAACATAAGACACAATAGTAGAAACAAAACCTGGTGAACGCACTATAAAGTTGTCTTCATGAAACGTAATCGACTTTATATGGTTCTTTTCTTTTTGCATAGAATCTACTAAAATAAGTCTTTTTATTAATGACTGTTTTTGTATAGCTTGAAGTGTAGCTTCACCCCATTTTTTTAATTTAGAGATGTTTTCAATACTGATTTCTGGCGAATACGTATCCTTTTCTACAACTGCATATACTTTATCTGCCTGTATGAGAGAGTAACTTATATTACCAACCTTTAAATTTTTCTCAATCATATAACATAGTTTACTTTCAAACGACACCGAAATAACTTCATCATTCTCTACATAGGCATAGACTGAAAATATTCCAGATAGTGTTTCAATTTTGTATTGATTAGACTCTCTCTTTTTTAAATATCCACTTTCTAGTAACATCGTTATTACCGCAACAATACCTCCATAATGAAGAGGAATAGATCCTTCATGATTAAAAAATAATACAGCTGCATCAACTTCCTTATGAATAGAAGGAACGACAATGCATCCATTTAACCCAATAAAACCACGTGGTTCATTTAATAAAAGCTGCATTTCTTCTGCTAATTCGCCTGAAAATTGTTCATTTAAATGTTCTAAACTGTAGTAGTATTTGCATGGTACGTCCTTTATTACACGAAATGCTTCGCCAGCTACGTGCACATCTACTGCTGTATACATTTTTTGAATGTTCATTTTACATCCTCCGTTTCATGTTCCATCGGCGGAATTAGCAAGAAGCCTTCTTTAAGTGGATCCTTTTCATTGTAAAAAAATCTATGCATACCCATAAGCCAAGCTGATCCTGTAATTTTCGTTACTACAGCTTCAATATTTTCTACATATGTTGTATTCATAACACACCCTTTAAATAAAGAACCTACAATACTCTCATGAACAAATTCTTCATCAATATCAATTTTTTTATGAGCGTATAATACAGCTAACTTCGCTGATGTTCCTGTGCCACATGGAGATCGATCAATTCCTCCTGGCGGAACAACAACCGTATTTTTCACATGCGCACTTTCATGAGTAGGATCTGTATAAAATTCAACATGTGTTAATCCTCTTATAAACGAATACTCTGGATGAATGATTTCAAACTTCTCATTAATTGTATTTCTAATATGAATCGCCTTATCAATGATTGTAGATGCGTTTTCTGGTATTAACTCTAAACCTACTGACTTCGCATCGATAATGGCATAAAAATTCCCTCCATACGCAATATCCGCCTCTACAGTTCCAATTTCTTCGACGTGTACAGAAATATTTTTCAGTAAAAAAGCTGGTATGTTACAGAAGGAGACTTCTTTCGCTTTTCCATCTTGAACAGAAATATCTACTTCAACTAAGCCAGCTGGTGTATCTAGCTTTAAAGAAGTAACCGGTTCAATTACTGGAATTAAACCTGATTCAACTAAAGCTGTACATACACCGATTGTATCGTGACCACACATCGGTAAATATCCACCTGTCTCTATGTATATAACACCTATATCAGCTTCAGGATGACACGGATCTGTTAATAGTGCTCCTGACATTACATCATGACCACGTGGCTCATTCATTAACAATTTGCGAATCCAGTCATACTCCTTTTTCATATGTAACATCTTCTCTGCCATCGTCTCTCCAATTAACTTAGGAAGTCCGCTAATTAATGTCCTCGTTGGATTCCCGCCCGTATGTGTATCAATCGTCGTAAAGACTTTCTGTGACCTCATCCATTTAACACCCTTTCTGTAAAACGACTCAAACGAAGTGGTTCAATAGGAATGATTGTTTCTTTTTCATTTAATAACTCCTCAATCACTTTCCCAGTAACTGCCGCAAGACTAATTCCATCGCCTTCATGTCCTGCTGCTATAAAGTAGTTCGGAATATGTTCCACTCCTGAAATGATTGGCAAATGATCTTCTGTCCACGGGCGTAATCCAGCATATGAACGAATCACCATCATATCTGCCATTTTCGGATAAAAACGAATTGCTCTATTTGCAATACATTTAATAACCTCGTTATTTATCCTCGTATGAAACCCTACAAACTCTCGACTACTACCAATTAAAAAATTTTGGCTTTCTGTCGGTTCAAATACAAGAGCTACCCCGTATTTCTCAGTTAAAGCATCCACTTTTCGTTTCCCGCCAAATTTAGAAATTAAATAACCAAATTCCATTACTTTACGGCAGCCAACGTGTTGTTGCCTGGAAGCTACAATAATATGCCCCTTTCTCGGTTCAATTGGGATATTGACATCTAACATCTGTCCAATTTTAGGAGCCCACACACCGGCTGCGTTCACCACTTGCTTCGCAGTAAACGTCCCATTTGTCGTTTCTACAATAAAGGAACCGTCTATATCTCTTTTCATTTCTTTTACTTCTGTATGATTAAAAGCTTTCGTACCAAATTTCTTCGATTCTGCAAGAAGTGAAAAAGCAAGAAGATATGGATTTACAGTCGAATCCGTTGCGCATTCTAAACCACCTAATAAATCATCCGCAAAAAATGGCGATTCTTCTCTTATATCTTTCCGATCAAGCATTCGAAACGGTAAACCAGCTGCTTTTTGACGATTCACCCATTGCTGTGCTGCCTCCATCTCTTCGTCTGATTCACAAACGAGAATACTTCCTGGCGCCCTATATTCAAATGAGTGCTCCAACTCTACACTTAATTCAGTTACTAAATTTTGACTTACTAACGACATTTGACTATCAAAACCTGGGTCTTTATCAATAGCCAAAATGTTCCCATCACACCGTGAAGACGTCCCACTGACAAATTCTCCTTTTTCAATGATTGTTACGTCTCTTCCGTATTTTGATGTGTAATACGCGATAGAGCAGCCTATAATACCACCGCCTATTATTAAAACGTCACAGTGTCTCACATAGCACCCCCCTTTCTCCTAAATCTCTCACTTTCTATTTATGCAATTGGTGTGCCAATTCTACATGCTGAACTATTTATATAAAATAATTTTTATTTGTAAAAATATTTTAAATTTATCGTAAATAGGTGTATTATTTTTTTATCACTGTCTAAATTTTTATACATAACAGGAGGGCATTATGACATTTTCATTTCCAACAATAAAAGAGTTTATAAAAATTTTATCAATCGATCGTACAAGTATGTTTAAGTACATGAAACAAGTAGGTGGCAAATTTTATTACATCCATTCATCTACTGAAAAATGGAGTTGTGCAGTTATATATGAAAATGACTCTTTCAATGCTTTAATCGAAGCCTTTTCTAGCTATTCAGCGGTCGTTATTATAAACGAAACTCAAGAACCTATATGCTGTATAACTGCTCAGCGAACGATTCCTTTTCTTTATAAGTATTACAATGAACTACAAGCTTTTTATAATACTGTTATTCAAACAACTGATTCTTCTGTTACAGTCATCGATGATAAAGAATGCGTCCGTACTTGGACGGATGGCGCCGAAAAGATTTTTTCAGTCAACCATAATGAAATTATCGGACAACCAATCACTCGCTTTTTTGATTATAAAGATTTAGAAATTTTACAATCATTACATGACGGAAAAAGTATAATCGCTCAGTTCCATCAACCTCGACCAGATTTGTTCGTATTAATTAACTCAAATCCAGTTTATTACAACGAGGAAATTATAGGAGCAGTCGTTTCCGAAACTGATGTTACAAATCAAGTCGCTTTGAATGAAAAATTATTTAATATGTCGCATGAAATGCACCGATTGGAACAAGAAGTAGCAAAATATAAAGATACATCCGATCCTTTCCTTGCGATGAATGGAAAAAGTCCTGTTATACAAAGAACCATTCAATTAGCAAGAAAGGTTTGTTCGGTAAAATCAACGGTTTTAATACTTGGCGAAAGCGGTGTTGGAAAAGAAGTATTTGCGAAAGCAATTCATGAAGCAAGTGAGACAGCAAATGCCCCTTTCATTTCGATCAACTGCGGTGCAATCCCAGAAGCGTTATTTGAAAGTGAATTATTCGGTTACGAGCGCGGGGCGTTTTCTGGTGCAAATAGTAAAGGGAAGAAAGGGAAAATTGAGCTCGCACAAGGCGGTACTTTATTCCTTGATGAAATAGGCGAAATGCCTCTCGATATGCAAGTGAAACTTTTGCGTGTACTGCAAGAACGAAAGTATTACCGAGTTGGTGGAGAAAAAGAAATAAATATTGATTTCCGTATTATCGCTGCTACAAATCGTGATTTACAAGAAGAAATGAGAAAAGGAACTTTCCGAGAAGATTTATACTATCGCTTAAATGTAGTTAGCTTGCATATTCCGCCACTACGCGAAAGACGAGAGGATATTATCGAATTAACATACTCATTCTTAAACGATTTTTCAATAAACTATAACAGACCAATTCGAGACTTACCTTCAAATATTATGCATGAACTACTTCATTACAATTGGCCTGGTAATATTCGCGAGCTCCGCAACGTAGTTGAAAGACTCGTCGTATTTGCGACAGATGGTATTATTAAACAAGAATATTTACCATTTCATACAAATGAAACTTTAGACAATCATGCAGCTCAATCCCTATTACTGAGCAACAATAATACGATTCTTTCTTTACAAGAAGAAATGGATGAGCACGAGAAAAAGGTCATTGAGCGAGCTTTACGCATTTTAGATGGTAATAAATTAGAATGTGCGAAACAACTTGGCGTAACAAGGGCCACTTTATATAACCGTTTAAAAAGACTGGGATTACAATAAAGTGAAACTTCAATCAGTGGGGGTTTTGTTCATCCCCACTTGATTATTAGCCCTCACCAATCGGGTTTTTACGGGCAGCCCGACCCCCACCTAACTTCTTTGCTTTCACTGAATTTTGAGGTGGGGTCTTACTGCCCAGCAAATAGCGGGATAACCCCTCTCCTCCTCTATATTGGCATAGTTTTTGCATAATAATTTGTGCAAACCGAACTAGAGGAGGAATACATATGACGAATAAAGAGAACTTAATTGTTTGTCGTTGTGAAGAAGTTACATACGGACAACTTCAATCGACAATTGCTGAATATAAATGCTCGGCAAGAGAATTAAAACTAAGAACACGTGCTGGCATGGGATTTTGCGGTGGCCGCACATGTAGAATGATGATAGATCGAATGATTGAAAATGCAAACCCTGACATAACTCCTAATGAAATACCTTTAAAATATCAACCACCCGTGCGTGCGGTTACTTTTGGAGCGGTAGGTGAAAGTAAATGAGTAGAATTACAAATCACCCTATTTTAGGTAGTTTAAATAATAGTGAACGCATCACTTTTCAATTTAACGGTCAACAATACGAAGCTTATGAACACGAAACTATAGCTGCTGCCCTGCTAGCAAACGGAATACGAACTTTAAGGGTCCATGAAGATAGCGGGACACCACGAGGTATTTATTGTAATATCGGACATTGTTCAGAATGCCGCGTGACAGTAAATAATCAAACGAACGTAAGAGCGTGCTTAACTGTTGCAGAAGACAATATGGTTGTTGAAAGTGGAAAACAGCATCCAAATATCGTGAGAGAGATGGTGAAAAAGCAATGATAGATGTAATTATTATTGGCGCAGGACCAGCAGGATTATCAGCGTCTATCTCTTGTGCCCATTTTGGACTTAACGTACTTGTTATTGATGAATTTATGAAGCCTGGCGGGAGATTGTTAGGACAATTGCATCAAGAGCCTACTGGAGAATGGTGGAACGGCATAGAAGAATCCAAACGCCTTCACGAAGAAGCAAAATCACTTTCAGTCGATATTCAGTGCGGTGTTTCTGTCTTTAATTTAGATAAAGATGAGAACTCTTGGCTCATACATACAAATATCGGTACATTAGAAGCATCGTTCGTACTCATTGCTACTGGTGCCGCTGAGTATTCTATTCCCCTTCCTGGCTGGACACTTCCAGGGGTTATGTCAATTGGAGCAGCTCAAGTTATGACGAATGTTCATCGCGTGCAAGTTGGAAAAAAAGGAATCATTATTGGCGCTAATATTTTGTCATTCGCTATTTTAAATGAACTACAGTTAGCTGGAATTAATGTGGATCATATTGTACTTCCCCAAAAAAGTGATTTAAGCCAAAAGGCTGGTGAACCAGAAGAGGTTTTGAACTCTCTTTTAAATGCGGCTCACCTCGCTCCTTCTGCTTTGCTGCGTATAGGTAGTCGTTTTATGAAATATGATTGGATTCGAAAAGCTGGATTAACCTTCTATCCAAATAACGGAATGAAAATAAACGGGACACCACTTCATCTCCGGAAAGCTGCACTTGAAATTATCGGTACAGATCAAGTTGAGGGTGTGCGTGTAGCTAATACCGATTCTAACGGAAATGTTATTAATGGCTCAGAAAAGATATATGAGGCTGACTTCGTTTGTATTGCCGGAGGTTTGTATCCTCTTGCTGAGCTTGCCGCTGTAGCGGGATGCCCATTCCATTACATTCCGGAATTAGGCGGACATGTTCCACTTCATTCAGAAGAAATGGAAACCCCTCTTCCAGGTTTATTTGTAGCTGGAAATATTACCGGAATTGAAAGCGGGAAAATCGCGATGGCACAAGGGACTGTCGCTGGCTATTCAATCGTAAAACAAGCTAATAAAACATCTAATCCGGTTGAAAAACATTTACAACAAGCGATTCAGAATGTTCACACTGTACGTCAGAAAGCTGCGATTCAGTTTAATCCAATGGTTGATGTTGGTAGACGGAAGATGAATGAAATTTGGCGTGATTTTCAATCATTTGAAGAAAATCAACAAATGAAAGCGGGAAAAATTAGCATATAAAAAAGCGGTGGATTCATTTCCACCGCCTTTTTTATAATTTTTGTACTACATCTAGTATTTCTGTTACGTCAATTACAGAAACCCAAATTACCTATTTTTCATTCCGACTAAAACTTTCGATATCGACATCCATAAATTTATAAACATTATAATTCCGCAAACATCAGCGACAATTACATACAATCCTATAAATTGTTTTTCAAAGTGGAACAACGGAGTGTAATAAATGGCCATTATTAAGGCTATAACCATGGAAAACAGAAGCAGTTTTTTCCTAGTTATCATATAAATACAATACAAAAACGTATAATAAGCCCAAAATTGCGCAGCATACCATGCATGAGATAGTCGAATACCTGTTTTCGTATGCAAAGTTGTTAAAACCAGTATGTATATTACAAGTAATACAATTAATGGTGCAAATCTAACAAATTGCAAAAGGTTTATTAAAAAGCGTTTTTTTGAACTTGAGTGATTTATTTCGTATTTAAACATCTGTTTCGTTATATAATGAACAAAAAATATTAATCCTACACTAATAGCTAACATAAAGAATTTCATTACTATGCCTTCTTTTCTAAAATTTTTATCAACTATATTTTAAAAATCAATAGGACTTAACCTAATAAAAATTTCACCAAATAAAATTTTTATTAAACCATCCACTACAAAAAAGACATCTAGATTTACGTTAGTAATGATTAATCCTATGGATGCATTGATTATTAAAATAATGGACAGCAAAAACATCATCTTCCCATGTACTGGAATAAACGGTATAAAATGAATACCTACTGCTAAAAGAATTAGTAGCCAACAACTTCTATAATCATCACCACCAAAATGAAAAGCGAGAAAAACTAAAATAGCCAATATAATTATTGAAAAATCAGCCCACTTTTTTTGTTCCGGTGTTCCAGAACCAACCGCTAATCTCCTCCTAGTTTTAGGGCTCAATTGCCATATCATTCCTGATATATAAACAATAATAAAAGGCCACACATTTGGATATCCGTTATGTTTTATTAAAAGTAAGAACATTGCTGCTCCAGCAATTATTAGCCAAATCCCATTAATCTTTTGTCTAGGATACTTGTAAGTTTGTGTTTCCATGTTCCGTTCTCCTTTTTCAAACTTTTCTAATCTTCTCGATATACACACTTCTTTTTTACCAGAAGCCTTATGAGCAAATTCAGCTAAATTCACACCATCATTCTTCTACCTCGCTTTGAATAATAAAATATAAGATTTCTGAACTATCATATCAAATATAGTTGCGATCCATTTGTCGTAATTAGTCGAATGAATAAATAAAAGTCGTTTTATGTCAAAATTATTATTTATTTGGATAGCCAACTTTGGTGTAGATAGTTAAAATGATGCAAATACTAAATTGAAGGCACATGAAATACTGGATTTTATTCTAAAAGAAGAAACATACCAGCAATATTAATCCAAATAAAAAACTGTTAGAGCATACAGCTCTAACAGTTTTATTGTTCATTATTATTAAATTTCGCTAATGCGTAAATGCCTTCTTCATCATCTAATTCAAGTTGCAATCTTGCAGCAAATGAATTGACGTTGTATTCTCGATCAAGTAGTAAGCGTAGCGCTTCGATTAAGTTTGCTTGAATTAAAATTTGCTGGCGACCATTTACCTCTACTTCTGCAGAGAAACCGTAGTCATCATCATACATTAGTTCAACTGGAACTTCTTCTGGACCAACTTGTCTTTTTTCAGCGATATATACACAAAGTGCATTTATAAGCTCTTGTTCAGAAATTTTTATTGTTTCCATGCTACTTCATCTGCCTTCTTCTTACGTTGATCTTTGAAGTATTTAAATGCACGAACTGCTAACATTACGATACCAGCCATTACTAACATATTTACCATAAACGCTAATACAGAACCAAGAGCTCCCATATTTGCAAATAAGCTACCCATTAGTAAACCACCAAGACCACCTAGTAATAAGCCTTTCATAAAGCTTCCTTTATTACTTTTTGGTGCTGTGTTTGTTGCTTTTGTTTTTGAATCTGTTGTCGTTTTTTGTGAATTCACATTAGAATCTTTTTTGTTTAAATCAACTTTTGACTTTTGACCAGAACTTGGTGTATATGATTTTTTACCAGATTTGTAACTTTTCGCTTCCGCATGATTTACGAACATAAAGCTACTAGCCCCAAAGATAACCATGAATGCTGTCATTACTGCTACAAGTTTTTTCAACATATTATATCCATTCTCCTTTTATATAGATATATGTGAAATCTACCTTTCTTGTAAATTTAGAATGATAGATTTGTTTTAAAACCATTTTAAAGGTTCTTATGAACTTATTATATGAACTTTTGTCGAAATATGCAAGTATTATTTACTTACGACAATTTCATAACAAAGGAAAAATTAAGCAAAACGGAATTGACTTTAAATGAAACAAAACATATTATAAGTTCATAAGAACTTTTTATAATTTTGGAGGTGAAAAGATGGAAACATTTCATCTCACACGAAACGAAATGGCAACGCTCCTTCTATCACTTAGAGGATGGAATACGAAAAAGCCTCTTAGCATTTTACAAGAAGCTTGGGCAAAGTCACATAAAAAAGATATTGAAAGCGGACAAAGCGTTACAGCTTTTATTACAACCGCACTTTCACCTATTTTTGAAAAATTAATTAAAATCGATGATACGGATGTCGGTTTTTCTTTAAATGAAATAGTTGCGCTTGGTAATCAGATTGAAAACACAAGTTTCTCTGTAACTGCTATGCAAAACTGGGTGAAACGAGATATAAAAGAAATGATTGGCTCCCCTCAAAAAGGGAAGAAATACTCAATCGAACAGGCAGCCTTATTATTTATTGTTGAAGATTTAAAAACAGCGCTTGATTTTGAATCTATTCGTAAACTATTACGACTCATCGTAAATGACCCGGCCGATCGAAGTGATGATTTAATTAACCCTGTTCATTTATATGTAGCTTATTCCTCTTTATTTGAAGAACTAAATCAAGGGAATTGCATACAACTAAATGCTACAGATACCATTCATACAATTGAAAACATTGTAAAAGAAAAAGCTGATAAAATCGCAAGCAAGTTCGATCAAATTAATAACGAACAACGCGAAGCAATTCGTAACGCTATTATTATCGCTACACTCTCTGTACATACCGCATATGTACAAATGTTAGCGAAACGTTATGTGACAGCAACGTTATTTTTACAAAATTTAGATGTGAAGCCGTAAAAAATAGGAGTAGAAGTGCTCCTATTTTTTAATTTCTATACTATTTTGCACTCCTTAACTCTTTGCATCTCATACATTTTCAGCTGATTCTCTACATACGATTCAGTTTTTTTGAACCCAGCTTTCTCATAGCATCGCATTGCCCTCTTATTATCTTCCCTAACTTGCAATACAACCGCTTTTATATCAGGGTCTAAAAATGATTTAGTGATAAAATAATTTGTAATCTCTGTTCCGAGCCCTTTTGAGTATAAATTTGAGACGCCAATCAAGATTGAGTACTCCATCACATATATATCGTCATTTCTCTTCTTTTTTAATCCAACTCTCCCTATTACTTCATCCTCTACTACGATCACATGATAACTTGCATAAGATCGAGACAGTTTTTCTGTCCAATACTTTCGAAGTTCTTCTATTGTATATCGTTTGAATGGTCTCACGTCCGCTATGTTATGTAATTCTTCGTCATTATACCACTCTAAAATAATTGGTAAATCATCCATTTCTAATAAACGTTCATGCCAATCCATATTTTCACCCCATCCACTTTTCGAATTACTCGGCTAATCAAATTGAATACGCATATTCTTTTTTCGGCAAATTCACTATGTCTTGAATGTAAGATGATCGTTCCATAATATCTTCTAACTGACCATTCCTATAAACAAAAATACCACTTACATATGAACTGTAAGCCCTTTTCTCAGTTATTATCGCTAATTTATTATTTTTCTCGTTAAAATCACCTTCAAGCCCTTTTTCAAATGGTAAGCTTTTGGATGTTGAAAAATAAAGCTGAATTAACGATGCTATTTCTACGTGATTTGATTTTGCAAAGCACTTTATTTCATTAGAAATTATTTCATCCTGCAACGGAAGAAAGTCCTTCACTTCTATTCTCTTTGCTTTACGAAAGAAATTTTGCAGCTCCGGAGTATGGAACGAAATGTGTTTCTCTTCTATCTTTTTGAAAATAAATTGCAATAATAAGTCTTTACCTACTACAAATGGATGACCAAATCCATGATTATAAAGATCTTTTTTCATTTGAATCAATTGTTCAATATAAGGTATACCATTCTCTTCAATTACAAGCTCTCCATCTATAAAACGCATAGTCGAGATTAGTGCTTTAATCTCAATACCTTCTAACTCAAGCGATGAATAATATAAATCTCTATTCCAAAAATCTAATTGATCCATTCCTAGTGAGTTAAATAATAGCTCATCTATAATCGGAAAAACTCCATCTTCTGTTAAACCTTTCGTTACATCTTCTAATAATCCAGTAGTCTTATTTAAAATCGCACGTATTTCATCATCCTCTTGAATAATTCGAACGGTCAAATCGCCATGATCCTCACCTGAGATTTTCTGAAAGCAATGCGAATATGGACCATGTCCAATATCGTGTAGAAGTGCTACAGTAGAGACTAATTTCCGTTCATATTTTGATAAATGAATATCACCAATCTCTATAAGATGTTCTATTACTTTATTTACCAGTACATATACACCTATCGAATGTTCTTTCCTTGTATGTATTGCGTTCTTATGTAAAAAATATGTATGCCCTTGCTGTTTTATATAGGCCAATCTTCGAAACGCTTTAGTATCGATCAATCGTATGATGTCTCTATTGTGAATAGTAATTGGTCCGTAAATAGGATCTGTAAAACGCATACTTCTCCCCCTTTGTAAATTCAACACTTACATCATTACACAAAATTTTCAGTCTACTATCTCTTTCATTCTCTTTAAATATGAGAAATTTTTAATACTCCTTTCATTCTCTCTTCATGAAAACTCAATTTATATCGTTTACTATAAAAACTAGGAAAACTAATACAAAACATAAAAACTATTAAAATGGCAATACATTCATTAAATAAGGTATAATTTGCATATAGTGAACTTTTTATGTTATTAAATAAAAAGAGCTTTTACTCGAAAAATCTTATGAACTAGAAGGTGCAACAATGTTAAGTAGTTTTATTCATTCAGTATTAACATTTTTTGAAGGATTAGGTTATTGGGGCATAATGCTCGGACTTATGATTGAGATTATTCCAAGTGAAATTGTCCTTGCCTATGCGGGATACTTAGTATCAAATGGAAGTATCTCACTTGTAGGCGCAGTTATATTCGGTACCATTGGTGGAGTCATTGCCCAAGTCTTTATTTATTGGATTGGACGATACGGTGGTCGCCCTGTATTAGAACGTTACGGAAAGTATATTTTCATTCATAAAAAACAAATTGACGCTGCTGAAGATTGGTTTAATCGTTACGGAACTGGCGTAATTTTCACTGCACGTTTCATTCCAGTCGTTCGTCATGCGATTTCAATTCCTGCCGGGATTACAAAAATGCCAATTTCACGTTTCATTACTTTAACAGGACTTGCGATTATTCCTTGGTCTATCATTTTCATTTATTTAGGTGAAAAACTTGGAGAAAACTGGGGTAATATAAATGACGTTGCCGGACCATATGTGCAATCTTTCGCTATTGGCGGCGTTGTTCTTATTATTTTGTATTTCGCAATAAAAAAATGGGCAAAGAAACGTAAAAAGCTGGCTTAAATTTTTAATCAAACCGCTATAAATTCATTTAGAATTATAGCGGTTTTTATTATTGGCTTCGCTAAGTTTTAGGAATTGTATAATTTCTTCTTTATGTTTTAAATCATGTTGAATGAGTGATGAAAAATAATCGTTTAATCTCACTCTTTTTGTGCCAAATTGGTAGTCACCATTAAAATTCTGGGCAGGAATTTGATTAATTTGATCAACTAATTGTTTACGGGTGGATATAAACTGATCTATTAGTTCTTCTTTTGAAATACCAGACCTCGCATATCTCATTGCACTCTTGTTCATTTCTTCCACATCTGTTGGAACATCAGGTACATATTGCGAGCTTATAAAGTACAAAATTCTATATTTCATTAAAAACCCATCCCAAACGATAAAATGCGAAATCACATCCGCAATTCCCCATGAACCTTTTCTAAAAGGTTCAAACCATACATCATTAGTTACACACTTCAATGTTTGGCACCATTCTATTAGTCTTAACTTTTCTTCTAGAATACTTTCTTTCTCCATAATTCATTCCTTCCTCTTTCACACTAATAATCGATTCATATATAACTTCTAGACATTACATAAAAACCCCTCCAGTTTAAGATTTACGTGGATAAGCAACAATTCAGTCATATAATTCGTATAGTAACTCAAAAGGAGTGATTCCCCTATGCACTGGCAGCAAAAAGTACCATACTTAATTGGACGCCCTGTTGGTGTTTCTCTCATTAATGGGCAAGGGACATCCGGCGTTTTATGCGGCGTACAAAATAATCAATTATTTGTTTATGAATACCTTTACCAAGCTCAATTTGCAATAAAACATTATGACTTTAGACAAATTCAAGATATACACGCCTTTCCAAATTGCCCACACCAAAATCCTTTATACTAAAAAACAGGAACGGCTTTATTGCCATTCCTGTTTCTAAGTTGTTATGTCTCAGAGTAAAACTTCTGCACTGCTTCATCGAAATAAATCCAGCCTTTCCAGCCCAAATGAATCGTATCTTTTAAGAAATACTTATCATATTCATGGCTAGAGAAATCGACTACTGGGTATCCCGCTTTCTCGACTTGATCGCGAACCTTATTATAATACACATCACGGCGTTCTTTCGGAAAGCCAGTGTAATCATACCACGGTCCGTTTACAGGTACAGAAATAAAGAGTGGTTTTACATTTTTTTCTTTGAAAAGATCTAAAACAATTTGTAGGTCACCGTATTCTGGTGAATCATCATATGTTTCGTTTGCTCTAAAGTTTTTTAATCCTTTTAATTTTTTCTTTAAATTATGTTTATGGTAATATGGATTTTCAATTCCAAATGTATTTGTTGTGGATTCCGCCTTACCTTCTTGTTCCGCGTGTTTTCGTGCATCTTCCCAAGTAAGTGAGCGTAGTCCCGTATTTGTCTTCTCTTTCATCGGTTCGATCTTAAATAGAGAATTAAATAAATCTCGATGATCTAAAATATTCCGGTACATATATGCTAGCGGTTTAGCTAGTCCAGCTTTTATGTTATGTTTTGTATCATTATACACAATACTTTCTAGTGAACTACTTAATATCGCATCCTTACGAACTACTTTATAATCTAGTAAACGTTTCGCAATTTTTTTCTTCATTTCAGGATTTATTTCATCATTAAAAATAAAATGATATGCTTGTTGCTTAGAGAAATTATTTGTAAAATCCCCTTCCTGTACACCACTCTTAGTAAACCACTGTGGCGAAAGAACAAACACTACTTTTTTCCCTTCCAAATCATCCATTGTAGACGTCATATTTAATATATGAGCCAAACTTTGCGTACCGCCAGTCCCGATTAAAAATGGTGTAAAGCCTGCTGGATTTACTTTAAAATAGTTAGATGGATGATATGCATCCATTCGTAAAAACTCTGATGAACCATACATCGGTAAATACTGCGAATTCTCTAACATTTTCTGTTGCAAGAAAACACTTTGTAATTTCTCTTTTTGCAAAGAAGTTGCCGCATCTTCAACTTTCTTATCGCTAATTAGTGAGACTAAACTTTTAGACGGAATAAGCACGACAATGAAAAAAAGTAGACATGCTATAATAATTGGACCAAAAGCATGCTTCATCTTCATCGTTTATTCCTCTTTCTATTGCTATTAAATTGTAACCCTTGTTTTTGACACGTCATCATTTCTCTCCTTTTTCTCTATACATGCTCCATTCTATTTATCTATTATTTACATGTATGTATTCCATTTCTTTGCACTATTAAGTTAAATACTTATAGAGCAAGAAAGTGTTTCCAAAGAAACATGTTAATTATACAAGATTCTACATAAATTTCACACTGGAATTTTAGTAATAATTTTATTTTTAAGTAGTGAAAAAACACATAAAATGTCTATAATTCATCAGATGATGTATTGAGTTCAAAATATGATAATAAACGCCCACTATGATCAACATCTTGAGTATATGTAAAGCCTTGCTTGCGTAAAAGTTTTTTCGAATTCTCATTAGCTACTTTAACCCTAGCAATTATTCTTTTTAAATTCATCGTCCCTGTTGCATATTGAATGGAAGCCTCTGCTGCTTCTGACGCATATCCATTCCTCCAATACTCTGGATCAAGGAGATACATAATTTCTGTTTCCCCTGTTTCATTTACCTTTCTTAAACCACAATGTCCTAATAACTGGTCTGTTTCATTTTTGAATAACAGCCATACACCAAAATCATACTGTTCCCAATGCAATATAAGTTGACTAATATAATCTTTAGTTTCATCTATTGACATACCTCTTGATTTAGCAAGCCATTGACCAACAGCTTCTTTTTTCAATATGTTATACAATTGATCAACATCTTCTATATTCGGTTTTCTCATCACCAATCTTTTCGTATGTATTACTTTCCCCTTTACAAATACAGACATAGTGCCCCTCCTAATACTGTTTATAGACTAGTAAATTATACCATGAACTATCATCGGCTTTAACTACGAAAAAACAGACTATCACATACGTGAAGTCTGTTTTTTCTCTTTCTTTACTTTTGTATGTCCGCCGATTTCAAGCTAGTTGCTGGACCAAATTGGTGAACATATAAATCTTTTACATACGGTTTTTGTAAGTAAGATAGTCCGCGCTGGAATACCGGTGCAATTACTGCATCATCAAGAAGTACTTTTTCAGCATCTTGCATTGCTTTCCAACGAGCTTTTTCATCATTACCTAATTCTGTTTTAATCTTCTTAATTAACGCATCGTATTCTGGATTTGCATACCCTGTATTATTAACGGTACTTCCCGAAAGGAAAACTTCTAAGTATGTCATTGGATCTGGATAATCAGGTAACCAACGTGATAACGACATTTCATATTCTTTTTTCTTCTCTAACGCTAGTTTTTGAGTATGTGGTTGTAGTTTCACATTTACTTTTAAGCCTGGTAAGTTTTTCTCAAGCTGTTCTTTAATATACTCTCCTACTTTTTTAAAGTTTTCTAAGTCATAGTTTAATAACTCAAGCGTTACTTCATTCGTTCCTGTTTCTTGCTTTGCCTTTTCCCAATATTCTTTCGCCAGTTTTACGTCTGTCTTATTAAACTCGCCCGCTGTACTTCTAAAGTCTTTCTTATCTGGACCTTTTAAAAACCCTTTTGGTACATAGTAGTTCGCAGCAACAGAACCATCATTTAAAAATGATGCCGCAAGGCCCTTCTTATCAAACACTGTACTTAGTGCCAGACGCGCATTTTTATTTTTAAGAATCGGTACATTTTCATTGAAACGGAAGAAATACATTACTGGATCTGTATATTGTTTCAGTTCCTTATTCGTTTTATATTTATCTACAAATTCTGTAGAAATTACAGCCCTATCTACCTTATCTGTTTCATATAAATTTACCGCAGTTGAGATTTCTTTAACAATTTGGTAGTTTACTTCATCTAATTTCACTTCTTTTTTATCCCAATATTTATCGTTTTTCTTCATTGTAAAGCTCGCTTCGTGCTTCCACTCCGATAATGTAAACGGCCCATTATATATCGCTTTATTTGCCTCTAACCCGTATTTATCACCTTGCTCTTTCGCAAATTTTTCATTAATTGGATAGAAAGACGGTAAAATAAGTAGTTTCGTAAAATACGGTACTGGATGTTCTAACTCAACAACGAACGTTTTATCATCCTTTGCTCTCACACCTAATTCTTCTAAGCCCAATTGTTTCTTATTTATCTTTTCCGCATTCTTCACATCGTACGCGATATATGCATATTGAGAGGCTGTATCTGGATTTATAAGTTGCTTCCAAGCATATACGTAATCTTGAGCTGTTACCGGATCACCATTAGACCATTTCGCATCACGCAAGTGGAATGTATATGTCTTTCCGTCTTTACTCACTTCATATTTTTGTGCCCCAGCCTGAATCACTTCATCATTTTTCGATAAACGGAATAATCCTTCCATAACATTGTTTAAAACATTAAACGATACTGCATCTGTTACTTTTCCAGAATTCAGTGATGGAATTTCACCTGTTTCTAGTAGTTGTAATACTTTTTTCTCATCTTTCGGCTTCGTAGCTGTTTTTTCTTTCGCACAGCCTACTAAAAATGAAGAGACGAGTAAAGTACTAACTAATGAATAGCGAACTACCTTTTTCATATAAAGCCCCCTATCTTTTTTAAGGTAAGTAACGACGAGCACCAGCGTATTCATCTATATATCCTGGTGTATTTAACGGGATTATTTCAACTGATCTTTCAGCTCTTGGTGAGTGAATCATATTACCATCACCAATATACATCCCAACGTGATGGACACTACCTTTCCCTTGATCATGTGCAAAGAAGATTAAGTCTCCTTTTTGTAAGTTTTCTTTATCAACAGCAACCCCCGCTCTTGATTGCGGTCCGGAATCTCGCGGTATTGTAATACCGTGCGCTTTATAAATCGTATGTGTGAATCCAGAGCAATCAAATCCAAAACCACTTGTACCAGCCCATATATACGGTAAACCTAAAAACATTTTCCCTGTGCTGATTAAATCATCGGCCGTCGGAGCCGGAATATCATCTTGAGAACGGTAAACCGTTCCATCATTTTTTCGTAGCCATGCTTTCTGTCCATTTGGCAACAATACGCGGTATGAAATTGTATCTTCACTTAGTAGCGGCAGTCGCGTATTATAGCTAACTTCAAGTGCTTTTTGTTTTTCAGAAGGATTTATATATAAAATTGCTGTCGGTTTCGTTACTAATACGAACGGTTCTTTTGTTTTATCTGCAAACTCCTGATTATACGTTAATTGTTTTTCCGGCATCCATCCCGGGTAACCTTTTTCATTTCGTGGTGTCGGTTGTCCGTGTACTAACACTTTTACCCAGTCACCTTTCTTATCAACAACCGTTACTTCTTGACCGAGTAGTGCTTGCGTTTCTAATTTATTTGCATTTGTTAACCATAGTTTCTCATCGAGCGTCATTGATTTCGTCCATTTCCATAAATCAACTGGATTTGTTGCACTCGGTGCATCAATTGGCCGTAATGAATCAGGTGCAGTCCATAACGTTGCAGCAGATACATCTATAAATGCTTTATTATCCTTCTTCTCTTCAGCATTTGCCGATGTAAACGATGAAAAAATAAATAAGGTTGTTAAAAATGCAGTCCCTACTTTTTTCATATATATCCCCCTCAAAAGATAGTTTACAAGGTACTACTTCTAAGATTGTATATTCACTACAGAATGCAGGTTTACCTTTGGACCAGTGTAAGTCATTCCTTCTGGCTCTTCTACTAACCATAACGGTGCATCGAGATCAAAGTAATGAATATTCGGATGAGCCGCAGCTAAATGTGCAACAGCGCTAACTGAAAGTGAAGATTCCATCATACTTCCAACCATACATTTCACACCTGCTGCTTCCGCAATATCCGCAATTTTCCAGGCTTCTCGAATACCACCGCATTTCATTAATTTAATATTAATCAGGTCTGCATATCCTCCTTGGACAATTTTTAATGCGTCAACCGCTGAAAACATACTTTCATCTGCCATAATAGGCGTTTGTACATTATCTTTCACATATTTTAATCCATCCCAGTCTTTCGCATGAACTGGTTGTTCTACAAATTCTATATTTAAATTTCTATTCTCCATTTCTCTAATAATAGAAACCGATTCTTTCGGTTTCCATCCTTGATTTGCATCTAAACGTAACGTTGTACTCTTTGGAATCACATTTCGAATTGCTTCTATGCGTTCCAAATCTAAATGCACCTCTTTACCCACCTTAATTTTTAATGTTTGGAATCCCTTTTCGGTATGCTTTTTCGCTTCTTTTGCCATTATTAAAGGTTCATCCACACTTACAGTAATATCAGTATAAATCTCTTTCTTTCCACCTAGTAATGCGTATAACGGTATGTTGTGAAATTGACAATATACATCGTATAAAGCCATATCTACCGCCGCTTTCGCACTTGTATTTCCTATACAGCTCATTTGAATGTGTAACAATAACGTTTGAAATTGCAGTACATCTTTATCAACTAATACAGAGCGAATTGACCCTAATATTGCTTCCTCAATCCCGTTGGCAAAATCACCTGTAATAACCGGCGTTGCTGTAGCAGCTCCTTTTCCAACAATCCCTTCATCTGTATGAATAGCCACATCTATACTTTCAATTTCCGTTACAGTACGAAGCGCTGTTTTAAACGGTGTATGAAGTTTTACGTGTCGACGTTTTACCTTCACATCAGTAATTTGCATTTTGTTCATCCTTTCGTTTTCTATAGAGTGAAACTTTAATACACGGGAGGCTTTTATTCTGCCTATTAATGCGAAATAAAAAAATCCAGCCATAAGAAAATTCTTACGGCTGGATTTTGTCTATGAATGGGTAGACAAAGCAGCGATCTGATTATATTTTTTCTGTGCATCCTTTAGCGCTACAAGTAGCGCCTTTTGTGACGAACCGAAATATCGATTTTTTATTTCTGTTACTAATGCTGGATCATTAATATTTTTATGTAGAAACAAATATTTTACAAATTGAGATGTTAATGCAATTGTCGCTGAGCAATCTGCATCTACAATTTCCCCTGTATCCTTCACAAGTACAAATGCTACAAAATAACTTTTGAACTTTTCGGTAATGGGATTATTTTGAGGTGCTTTCGCATCCCCTACGACGTAAATTGTATTTGAAGCGTACACAGCTATCTTCCTTTCTTATACGAGGATAACGGTTTTCTTAACAGACGTAAGAGCTGTTAACTCAACGTTAATCAAAAAATGTATCCGCTTACCTTGTATTATAAACAATTGACAGAATTTTAACAATATTTATTTTGACATATATTCCATAATTATGAAAATATCTTGAAACAATTAACAATGAAACTCCTTATTTTTAAAATATGCTATTACTCCCCGTACCATAACATTCATACATCAAAAAAACAGTTAGCGTTAACTAACTGTTTCATCACATTACTTCGGCAGTACGAATATTGTTTCGTTTGACTTAGAAAATTGATACTCTTTTCTCGCAAACTTTAAAATTTCGTCTTCATTATCAGCTAAATTCTCGATGTTATTCTTTAAAAAACTTTGATCTTTCTTTAAAGAAACTAGTTGGTTCTTTTGATTCGTTATTGTATCTTTTTTTTCACTTATTATTTCTTGTTGTTTCGTCAAAATATATTGAACGTACAAAGTAGTTGCAGCAATAAAAATAAACATGAATATAAATCGCCTTAATTTCTTCTTATTTATTGCTCGATTGTCATTAGGCTGTGATAGTTGCTCTGGTATATTAGGAACATTTACTCTTTTGAGTTTCCTCATTTTCAAATCCCCCTAACCCATATTTTTTCACTACCATCGGCATGATCTCTTACTAACTTAAATTCTATTCTTATAAAATAAGCTCCTTCACCAAAAAAACTCACAAATTAACCAATTAGAGATAGCGTTCGACGACATCTCTGTATTTAAAATAAAAAATTTTATTTATGCTGCTATAAAATAGTAGTTTATGTTATTCTTTTTCCTCTATTGTAGAAGACATTTTTGCACACATTACCTCCCGCTATGCATACCGATGTTATAACATGCTTACAAGGAGGGAAAACGATGCACTACCGTACATTGGGCAAAACGGGGATTACCGTTTCGGAAATTGGCTTTGGAGCGTGGGCAATTGGCGGCGATGAATGGGGACCTGTTAACGATTTACAATCTATAACTGCTATGAGAAAAGCTATCGAATGTGGCGTTAACTTTATTGATACTGCAGATGTGTATGGGTTAGGACACAGTGAGAAATTAGTGGCACAAGCAATCAAAAACCACCGTAATAATATCGTTTTATCAACAAAAGGTGGACTCATTGGACATCACTACGATCCAAATGGAGAGCCGGTTTATAATACAGCTGAAAAAGTAATTTCAGTATTCGATACTAGTTTACTCCGCCTACAAACGGACTATATAGATGTTTATTTCTGTCACCTTTGGTGGAATAAAAAAGAAGAAACGGAAGCATTTTTACATGCATTTGAAATTTTAAAAAGAGACGGAAAAGTAAGGGCGGTTGGTGTTTCAACTCATGACCTACGATATATAAAGTACTTTAATAAAAACAATGAAATTGATGTTGTACAGCTTGATTACAACATATTAAATCGAAAACCTGAAAATGATATACTTCCATACTTACAAGAGAACAATATAGGTGCTGTTATACGCGGGCCTTTAAAAATGGGGATATTGACCGGAAAATTCACAAACGAAACAACTTTTCCTGACGGAGATTTACGCAAAGATTGGCCAAAAGAAACGTGGTTTCAAGAAGATTTACAAAAAGTAGAGAAACTACGGTTGCTTTCAAATGAAAATCAGACTATAGGACAGCTAGCACTTCACTACGTCCTATCTCATCCAGCAGTATCCGTCGCAATTCCTGGTGCAAAAACAGAAAAACAGGCAAGAGAAAATGCGGCCGCGTCAAATCGCCCCCTTCTTACAGATGAAGAGTTAACATATATTCGTTCACTATAGACCAAGACCAGCAGTTGGAAATATCCACTGCTGGTCTTGGTTTACATTTAATATTTGAAATCAATATCGTATTCCATCCTTTTCGCAGTTTCTTCAGCAATCTGAGCACCTAACAAATTTTTCACAATATGAAATGACATGTTAATTCCAGCTGAAATTCCTCCAGACGTAATAATATGTCCCTCATCGACAAATTTTACATTCTCTAAAACTTCCACATTCGGAAAATCATTTCTAAAATTTTTAACACTAGCCCAATGTGTTGTCGCTTTGAGGCCATCGAGTAATCCAGCTTTCGCAAGTAAAAGCGCACCGGTACAAACAGAAGTCATTAACTTCACTTCTTTCATTTGCTGTCGGATCCAATTTATTATTATTTCATTTTTCATCTCGTTTTCTCTAGCACCTAAGCCACCAGGAATTATTAAAATATCAACTGGAGGTAAGTCTTCGATACTATAATCTGGTTGTACCTTTAATCCATTTCTTGCTGTAATCATTTCTCCATCTTGACTAACAGTATGAACTGTAAATGGTTGACCTTCACTTGTTGCTGTAACGGAAAAAACTTCAAATGGGCCGGCAAAATCTAACACTTCCACTTCATTAAAAAGAAAAATCCCTACATTCCAGTGGCTAATCATAAGCTCACTTCCTCTTGCAAATGATGTAAAAGATGCTCATGCCCTTTCTCTACAGCGATATCAAATGCAGTTTTCCCATCATTTTTCTTAGTCGTTTTATTGGCCCCATGTTCAAGAAGCAATGTAATTATATCTTCATTTCCTAATAATGCAGCTTCATGAAGTCCTGTCCAGCCACCATTTTGCACTGCATTCACATCTGATCCCTTTTCAATTAAGAAAGATACAAGTTCGATTTGTTTGTTTGCAATTGCCGCTTGAAGTGGCGTATTTTCATTTTCGTTTTTCGCTCTAATATGTATATTTGCTCCATGTTCTAAAAGGAAACTTGCTATTTCTTTCTGCCCAAAATAAGCTGCTAAATGAAGCGGTGTCCATCCATCTTCGCTATATGAATTTACAATACTTCGATCCTCGCTTATTATCTCTACTATTTTTTCTTTTTCTCCGCTTATAACTGCTTGTGTTACTGATATGATTTGTTCCATAGTGAACCTCCATTTATAAAGATGTTTTGTATTTCTCCCTTTATAAATTCTATTAATGATGGCCTATTCCTTTACTAACAAACAGTTTACATAACAATATTATTTCGTTTTTTATTATACCAATAAAAAAACAACCCCTCTAACGAATGGATTGTTTTTAAATTTCATTTTTATAATTCTTTTGATTTTTCATTGATTATTATTAAAACTAATTAAGATTAATAATAATGAAATAAAAATATGAATTCAGCAATCAGGAATTCTTTACATATCAAAATCCATTATTTACTCACATGGCAGTCTTTTTATCATTTGAAAACAAAAAATAAAATTACGCCTTACATTTGCAAAAAAGTGTGTAGCAAGACTCAAAACAGTACTCTTATCATACTAATCTATAACAATTCTGCCTTCTTCCCTTACCAGTATCTTTTAATACATACGACTTCATAACGAGTGCTGTTAATGAATCTGTTAATGTTTTATATGATAAATTCGAAAGAGCTAATAGATCGTTCGTATATAACATTCTATGCTTCTCTAATAATAATAGTACTAATCTTTCTGACGGTTTTAATGTTTCATCACTTTCTAGTATAAAATCTATATTTTTCATATTCTACTACTTACTCCTTATATAAAAAAATAATATTAGTAGCTATTTAATATAAAAATACTACATAACAAATTTGAAGATATATCGAAATAACATGCCACCCAAACGCTATTATACTATAACATATAAAAGGCATTTCCCCAAATTGGAAATGCCTTTTTATATCTATTTCTCTTTTTTATATAATGGATATGATTGTTCTAATCCTTTATTATATTTCGTATTATTATCTGTCCATTCTCCCCCTAAGTTCCCTGGCCATCCTGATGTATTAGCAACATATTTAAGTAACTCCCAATCAACCAATCCTTTTTTCACACCGCGTTTATACGATTTAACCATATTAGAAATCGCTATTGTTGCATTTATTTGGGAATCCATTAAGCTCTCTTCCGATAATTGCGCTGGTGCTAAACCAGCACGATGTAATTGAAACAGACCAAAAGATGTCCCTTTATCCCCTATCGCTTTTCGATCAAATTTTGTTTCATGATCAGCAATAGATAATGGTATCCACTCTGGAATACCATATCTCTTTGCAACTTCACTAATTTTTTGTTTATTATTTTTAATCTCTTTCTGCTTTTCATAGTTAATATAAATTACATAACTTAAAGTAACTAACGTAAATAATATGAATATATATTGTAGCGCCTTTTTCATCATTTCATCTCCTGCTTTGTATATGTTTCACTTTCTACATCTACTATAAAACTTTTATGTGACATTCATTTGACGAAATGTTTTTAATTATACTAAGTCATTACATTTTTAACTATCAATCTGAAAACTGCAATTCTTCTAAAAGACTCATTAAATACATAAAAACAGTCAGCTTTTCATGTACTATACATGAAAAGCTGACTGTTTTTCGCTACACTTTTTTATGTATATAGTATATCCCCACTATTATAAAACAAATTGAAATTATCGATAAAATTGCACCATGAATTTCATAAAATGCAGTAAAGAATTTCCCGTTTCCTCTATCCCAAATTTCTAATGAACCCGCGTAAATTGCAGAAGTTATATATGTAAGGCCGAATAGAATAACACCCGAGAGAACATAGAATGCACCAATATTTTTCATAATTAGCTCACCTCTATTAATTTTATTTGTGAATAAAACAAAAAAGACCTTTATACGTTAAAGATCTTTTTCATTTTATTTTTGTTACAAAAAACGCCAGAATCTAAAACAAAACCTCACTTTAGGATATATATAAATTGAAGACTATAAGGTTACCAGCGTCTTCTCGATTCTTCTTTTTACATTAAATGTTTCTTGCAATATGCGGTTTGCTGTAATGACTCGTTCCACCGCCACCTACTATTACGTTACCGCCTTTTTCGAAGATTAATAATTTACTTGAACCATCTGAAAGTAAAACTATTACTTCAGCATGATCACTTGTCGCTACATAGATTACATAACCACTTTTTGAAATACAAGTTTCCCAATGCTCATCAAATTCTGATCTTACAACTCGATTAGAATACACTTGATTTTCAATTCTTCCTTGTTCTTCGTTTTCCAAATTCATTCTACCTACTTCCCTAAAGTATCATTTATATTAAAATAACAGTCCTCTTTTTAATAGTGACTGGCTTTAATATAAATAGTATATGTGGTTATTAGGAGAATGCTTGGACAATGCAAGTGTAACAACATTTAAGTATTTTACGAAACTTATCTTTAATCATTACGAATACTTCTTTAATACTCAAATTTTGTTTCTAAAATAATACAAAAATAACTGAAACATTTATTTATGAAATATCACTAAACAGAGCCACTAAATATAAAAGAGCTTACAGTAGTAAGCTCTTCAAACTCATTAATAAATCTTTACTTTACAATAGGCAATGTCACTTCACTCAATTTCACAGTTAGCTTTGTTCCTGCTTTCGGTCTAATTGTATAATCGTAGTCACTTGCGATTAAAACGACTCCTATTTGATGTCCTGCTTTAAATACGTAATCATCCGGCTGCATGTCCCATGTGAATGTGTAATCTTTACCAGGTTGAATCGCCGTTGAATTATTTATACTATTCAAGTTTTGTGGATCCATCCAACCTCTCGTTACAATTTCAGGCTTTGCTCCGCCGTAATCAACGAGTAATGCTGTTAAATTTGATACAGACCGATCAATATTCCCTTTAAATGAAATCTTCGGCGTGCCGCTTATTCGCATATCATTTTGCAGTACAGGCATTGTATATACTAATCGATTTGCTACTTCTAGCTCTGGGTTTTCTACTAATTGATTCGATTTTATTTTTGCATCATCTACAAATGAGAAAACGTTGTTTACTGATCCCGTACTTAATGGTAGATTGACTGCTTTATTACTTAAATACATACGAATTTTTGATGGTACAGCCGCTGGATCTGGCCAATTTTTTATTTTTTGCCACGTTTTATTTTCACGTTGCACATCAACCATCGGTTCATCCATAATTCCATTTTCAATTCCATATAACCAATAATCGAACCATTTATTTTGCGTTTGCTGCCAGTTATTACTTGTTGTCCCACCATGTCCCCCTTGGTGTAACCACATTTTACGAGGAACATTATTTTCACCAAGAGCTTCCCACCACTGTGCAAACTGCTTCGTTTTTACATTCCAATCATTTAGCCCGTGAACAACAAACACACTAGCCTTCACATTTTTAGCATCTTTTACATAGTTACGCTTATCCCAAAAGTCGTTATAATCGCCTGTTTTACGATCTTGTCCAGCAGTAAGTTCTTTAATGACCTGCCCGCAAACTTCAGGGTTCTTTCTTGTCAGTACTGCTTCAGCCATATTATCTGTATCTTCTCCTTGATAACCTCCCGGCGCAATAACCGCCCCATTTGCACTATAATAATCGTACCAACTACTAATCGCTGCGATTGGAATAATTGTTTTTAACCCTTCCACTCCAGTCGTTGCGACAGCATTTGGCAATGTCCCATTATAAGAAGCTCCTGTCATTCCTACATTTCCTGTAGACCAATTTGCATTTACTTCCTTGCCATCCTCTGTATATGCTTTTGCACGACCATTCACCCAATCAATAACAGACTTAGTTCCTAGTATTTCTTGCTCATCTCCAGTGGTCGGACATCCATCTGATTTCCCAGTTCCGATACTTTCACCTAAAATGACTGCATATCCTCTCGGAACGTAATAATTTCCGTATGAACCAAGATTAACAGCTCCATACGGTTTTCCTCCATATGCATTCAATTCTTCATCAACATTATAAACAGGGACATCTTTTAAACCAGCTCGATATGGACTCATTTCATAAATAACGGGGACTTTCACATCTGGATTCGTCTTTGGACGCAAAACTTTTACTGATACACGATCTTTTTTACCATCTCGATCACTATCAACTTCTGTCTCTACAAATAGATTTTCTACGATGGCTTCATCAAGTGAATAGATTGGTTTCGTCATCCCATTTTCTAATTCAATTTTCGTGTTTGACATTAAAGCCTCTGAAATTTGACCATTTAACATAACATTTTTGTCTTTTACAGAGCTCTCTTCATTATTTTCTGCATGTGCAGTCATACTAGAAACTCCTGAAGTAATTGTTAAAGATAATATAGTCGATAGTGTAATTGCTATTTTCTTTTTCTTCATACCCTTCCCTCCCCATATATTCCTTCTCTTACTATACATCAAAAACACAGAAAATTCAGTCTATATTTTATATAAACAGTTGAGAAATTTGTAGAACTATCAAATCTTTTCATATAAAAGAAAAGGAACTAATAACAATTAGTTCCTTTCTATATACATATAAAACTGTATTTCCCCATCTACTACCGAAACCCCGTATTCAAATCCCTGCCTTTCTAAAATACTTTTTACTATCGCTAGTCCTAATCCTGTACCTGATTTTTCTTTACTTCTCGAAGACTCTAAAACGTAAAAAGGTTCCCAAATTTTATCGATATCTTTAATTTGTTCAGCATCAATACCGTTTTGAATACTAAAATATACACCTTCTATTCTCTCTTCTAAATTAATTTTTACATTTTGATTCGTTGTATATTTAATTGCATTAGAAATAAAGTTTTGAAACACCATTCCCATTTTATTTACATCCGCATAAACAATCGAATCACCCGCATTGTATTTCACTCGCAACTTAATTTCTTTCGACTCCAATTCAATCTTATGCTTATCTATTATACTTTGGACTAGTGGTTCAATAGGGAATTCTTCTTTTTGTAAACTATCTCTTTCTAATTTGGAAAATCGTAATAGTTCTTCTATTAAGTTTGATATTTGATCTGTTTGTTTAATGATGGTATGTAAGTACGTACCATCATCTAAACCGTCTTTTATTCCGATAGAGTATGCTTTTACTAATGCAATTGGTGTTTTTAATTCATGGGTAACATCACCCATGAATCGTTTTAAATGTTCATTCCGATCTGTTAAATCTTGATGTGCCTCATGTAACTTATCACTCATAATATTGATACTATTGGCTAAGTCGCCTATTTCATCATTCGTTTTCACTTTCGTTCGTTTAAACTGCAAACGTGAAATATCTTGAGCTACATCACTTAGCTCTTTCAGTGGAGTCGTTATTATTTTTGAAAGTATCCAAACAAGTAAAATAATAAGTAGGAGTGAGAAACAAAAAATGTATAAATAAAATGTATTTAACGTTTTTATAATTTCGTTAGAATGTGCAATAGAAGTTCCCATTAAAATTAACGAATCATCTTTCGCAATATATTTAGCAAAAAAGCTGGCTTTTAACTTCTCTTGGTCATACAGTTTATTCGATTGCCCTTCTATTTTCACTTTTAGTACTTCGTCTTTCGTAATCCAAAGTTTATTTAACGTTACTTTCTTTTTCGTAAGCTGCATGCGTAACGCTTCATTCATATCATCTTCTGACTGATTGATTGGTGTATATACAATTGTAACGTTATTTTCACTTTCGATTGTATGAATAACTTCTTCAAAATCTTTAACTGATGCATTTTGTATTTGCGTTGTAAATTCATCCATGTTCTCACGTGTTTTGTAAATATGATATTTCGGTAAAAGATAGTTGATTAATAATAATGAGATCGTAAAAATTAGAATGACCGTTAGAGAAATGCTGAGAAATAGCTTTTTTCCGAGTTTATTCACCTTGTTCCTCCAAACTATATCCGAGCCCCCGGTGCGTCTTTATAACATTCTCCCCTATTTTCTTACGCAATCTTCTTACATGCGTATCAACCGTTCGCTCTTCCCCAAAATAGTCAAATCCCCATACGATATCTAACAGCTTTTTACGAGTTAAAATCATTCCTTTATGTTGCAAAAAGCACTTTATTAACTGTAGTTCTGTTTTTGTAATTTCTAACTCTATATCATTTTTAAACACTTTATTTTTCGCGAAATTGATCTTAACATCTTGCACTTGAATTACATCATCATGCTGTACAAGTTTTTTAGCTCGAGTAATTAGTACCCCTGGATGAAATGGCTTTTTTACGTATTCATCTGCCCCACTGTGAAACGCAGCTAATTCGTCTTCACTTTCACTTTTTGCCGTAAGCATTAACACTTTTACACTTGAATTCTTTTTTATTTCCTGACAGACTTCAATACCACTCTGTTTCGGCATCATCCAATCTAATATAGCTAAATCTACTCTCACATCATAAAAAATTTGAAGTGCTTCTTCCCCGTCTTTCGCTAACAAAACCTCAAAGCCTTCTTTTTCAAAATAAGCTTTTAATATTTTTAACATATCTTGTTCATCATCTGCGATTAATACTTTCATGCTTATTCCTCCATTACTTTTAAGCAAAAACCAATTGTATCATACAACTTCTTTGTTACATGAATGTGACAGAAAAATATTTATAGCATCTGAGGGCATAGTAATGATGAGGTGTTGTATTATGTTTAAAAAAATCGGGGTCATTACTTTTCTGTTTTTCTTATTATCAACAAATGCTTTTGCAAATATAAATAAACAAATTGAAGTGTTTGATTGTCAAAAAGAAAAGGTCGTTCAAAAACAATCTTTAGATTCAGCGATTGAAAAAGATGCAGTCCAATACGCTAAAGCAATCACTGGTCCATTTAAAAACTTAAACGTCGTTCCGAAAGATGGTCATATGATAAAGATTCCTTTAACTAAACCAGTTTCTATTACAAATCAATGGTTACATTCAACGATTGATGAAGTACTTATTTTACTTCCTCTTAATGAAAAACCTTATATTATGCTTTACGATGATGAAAATAATCCTCATTTTTATTATGTGAAAGGTAATCCAAAAGTTTTATTGAACAAAATGAATGTTAGAATGTAATTAACTGCAGAGAAGTTACCTCACAAACTGAATTTTAGTTGCTGAGGTTCTTTTTTTTATAATATTAATTCGGTAAATGAAATTATAAGAACGTTGATTTCGATATTCAAATCTCAAAAGTGACAGCTACTTTTATTCGCAGGTAAGCCGTTATCTGTAGTTTTTAAACTCATCTAAAACCCTCACTTTTTTAAGTTTCAAATACTTATATAATGATTTAATTGCCCACACTGATTTGTTGGACAAGCATAAAATAAATTAAATCTATTATAAAGGAGAAAAAAATATGAAACACCATCGTATACTTATATGTAAACTCATCTCATTTGATGGGACAACACTGACTGGTGTCATTAAAAATGGTATTACGCTGACTGCTACTGTAATATCTAAAACAATTTATCATGTGGCAAACCTCAATCAATATATCCCTACTGATCCAGTCCTTCCACTAATCGCGTCCTATAATAAAGCTGTTAGATCAGGTAAAAGCACCATTATTTTAAATGCCTTAACGCAGCTAGCAAACGCTGGAGCAAATGTACAAGTTCGTTTGGAACCTTATAGCACTATCATAACTTCCTTTCGCCCTACATCCTCAATAATATAGATTGGATTGCTTCACTACTGAACATAGAAGCCGCTTCGATGGAAACTATTCTAATTCCCCTCAGAGATCATCAAAATATAGCGATTCACCAACAAAAATCAACAACTAAAGTAGCTGTCCAAAATTTTTCTTTGGACAGCTACTCCTGTAATACTTTATAATGACTAGAGCCTTTATACATGTTCCCTCTTACAAATCCATTTGCCATATAGAACGCATTACCCTGTTTTGTATCTGTATGTAAAACAACAATTTGAAAGTATTTTTCCGCATGACTTAATAGCCGATTTAATAATAAGTTCCCTAACCCTGTACGCCGATAGTCCTTTGAAATGTAAAATCTTCTTAACCGACCAATCTTATTATCTTCTGTGTACGGATCTTGATTTAGGCCTCCAATCCCAATTAACATTCCCTCTTGAAAAACACCGTATAAACATTCACCAGTTTTATTAAATGTATTTATTTCGGTTTCATATTCATTTACTAATTTGGTTAAGAAGTTAAAGCCTTCTTCTTTACTTTCTTGGACAAGGTGATTAATCTCATATTTTAATACATCTTTAAATTTCTTCATTTGTATTTCTTTCAGCTTTGCCACCTACTCCTTTTTTAAAAATTTATTTGAACGTTTCCTTATTCATTATTTAACCAATTCAATAGTTTAGGAATTGTCACTGCATAAAGATGGATTTCATTTAATGTTGTAGTCACTTGAGCCGTTCCTAGTTTTTGCTCCTCTTCATCTGTACATTCGATCCTTAACGAGCGCTTTAAATTATACTCTAGCCACCCTAACTTCCCTAAGAATCCTGTTGCTAATACAGTTTCCCAGTTCGCATGTAGTGCACCAAAATTCTTTTTATAGCCACTTATAAAAGAAGCGAATCTTTGTTTATTCAGTTTACCTTGTTCATTTTTTGACCAATAGATTGCGGTTTCTATTAAATCCTGCATCGGATTTATATAACCAGCTGATTCCCAATCGATAACTAATGGTTTATTACGATTCCACATTACATTCTTAGGATCTAAGTCTCTATGACTAATTACCGTAGTTGCTGATAGCATTTTAGATGCTTCATTCGCGACTGCATTCCATTTTTTAAGATTTTCATAGTTTTTTGAGAATAACTTATACCATTCCAAATGTTCTTTGTTACCTCTTACTAAGTAATAGTTCCAATCAATTAATTGGTCGTTTTCAAACGCATCATTGGTTATATCTAACTTTGTAAAATCAGTTTTATGTATTTCTGCAAGTATTTCACCTATCTTTTCACATTGAGTATTATTTATTTCATCGTCTTCCAATCTTTTACCTTCCACCCAATCAAATACAAGATAAAATTGATTATTAATTTTAAGCACGGAATCTCCATTGATTTTTTTAGCTGGAAGAGCTGGTACCTTTTTCGATATGAGAGTAGCTACTTTTTCTGAATGTATATAGTTTTGCATCGCCGTCGTTCTAATCATAATTTGTGGATTTAAAAGTTTTATCGCATACTTTCCTTTTGTCGTTTCAATTGCATACATCTGATGCAAAAGACCACCACATATAGATTTAGGAGGACTTAACAACTCTCCAAGGACAGCTTGTTTACATATCTCTTCAAATTCAAATCGATATTCTATACTATCCATTCTTCTCACCTACTAATCTAAAATTATTTGATTAATACTAAGAAAAAATGCTCTGAAATATTAGAGCATTTTTTCTTAATGAAATGTTTCAATTCACTTCTTTTACTTTCTTTAGTTCAGGTACTATCCCCTTCAATTCCATCAAATCATCTATTACTATATCCGCATAAGCAAGTTCATCTTCTTGTGCAAAATCAAAATTGCATCCAATTGCGATTAAACCGTTATCTTTCGCTGCATTTATATCAGATAGTCGGTCACCAACTACTGCTGCCTCTTTTATATCATATTTATTCAAAATACTTTTTACTAAGTCGCTTTTATTAAGTGAGTTTATTTGTTCAATACTAAATGTTTCAGTAACCCATTGGTCCAACGCATAATAAGATACGATTGCTCGTAAGTATTCAGTTAAACCATTACTAGCAATATAAATTGAACAATTATTTTCTTTTATATATGTAAAAATTTCTTTTACGTTCGGATATAAAGCACCTTTTCCGCTTTTGATGTTTTCAATTAATCTTTCTAAAAAATATGCATCTGTTTGTTCTCTTACTTCAAGAGAATGATTCGGTAATAAAGCTTCCCAAACTTTCGGCAAAGGCACACCCATGATTTCACGGTACTTATCAATTGGTGTTACTGTATCCCATAGTTGTAGTGATCTTAAGTGATCAAAAGTATCATCTAACGATAATTCTAATATTTTATCTGTTTGAAATAACGTTCCGTCCATATCAAAAATTAATGCTTGTAACATTTCATTCTCTCCTTTTGAATTATAATACAGTTTTACTTGATTTATTTTTAAGCATCTCAACAATAATTTCTGAACAATAATTCGCTGCAGTTTTCGCGAAGTCATCATAAGAAATTTGAGCTTCATCATCTGCGCTGTCTGAAATACATCTTATAACGAGAAATGGAACTTCATTTATGTAGGCAACGTGTCCAATCGCTGCACCTTCCATTTCTGTACAATGCGGTGCATATTCGTCTATTAACTTTGCTTTTAGTTTGGAATCCTCAACAAAACATTCACCGCTTACAATTCTTCCTTCATGAATCTCCATATGTAAACTACTACTATTGCATGCAATACGTGCTAACTCTATTAATTCCTTACTTGCGATAAATTCTTCTTGGAACGGGAATAAGTTTTTCATTTGAGTTTTACTTACATCATGATGGGTAACATTCGTTGAAATAACTACACCACCAACTTTTACATCCGGATGTAATCCGCCAGCAATACCCGTATTGATGATAGCATCTACATCAAATTTATAAATTAACGTTTGCGTACATGCAGCTGCATTTACTTTCCCTACACCACATCTTGTAACAATCACTTCGGTTCCCATGAATTCTCCAACGTAAAATGGCATTCCTGCAATTGTCTGTTGCTCTTGTATAACTAGTTTTTCTAAAAGTAAGTCTATTTCGATTTGCATTGCTCCGATAATACCGATTCTGTTCATGTATGTAGTCCCCTTTATCTATTTGCGCTCCCCCTGCATAAGTTGCAAATATTCATCAATATCTTTATTTATTTGTATAAAAGCTTTATTCCAAAACTCATAATTTGTTAAATCCATTTCAAAATGTATTTTCATAAGTTCTTCAACTGGAGCTTTTCCCGTTTCTCGCAAAAATTCTTTATACCTCCAATGAAATTCCCTTTTATTTTCTTTCGCTAATTCTAGTAAACTAAAACTTACTAAATAACCAAATGTGTATGGATAATTATAAAAAGGAACATCTGCTATATAAAACTGAACATATTTCATCCAAACAAACGGCTGATATTCTGATAATGCATTCCCGTATGCTTTTTCTTGCGCTTCTATAGATAATTTCTCGATTTCATCAGCACTTAAAGGGCCTTCTTTTCTTCTTTCATAATAACTCTTTTCAAATTGGCATGATGCACGAATTGCCATTACATAATTAAAACTGTTCCTTATTTTCCAACTAAGCAATGACTTTTTCATATCTATACTATCTGTTGTTTGAATTAGATAATTTATGAGCACGGTTTCAAAGAAAATAGACGCTGATTCAGCCGTACTCATTGGCAAATAATCATCTAAAAAAGAAGTAGATTGTTCAAAACCCATATTATAAAAATGCCAAGCATGTCCTAATTCATGGGCAAGTACTCTTACACTATCAATACTTCCGTCATAACGCATAGAGATTCGAGATTCGTTCTCACTGAAAAAAGGAGCACAAAATCCACCTGAAGGTTTATTCTCTCTCGGTTCAGCATCTACCCAACCATTTTCTATCGCATTACGTGCAAATTCTGCTAATTCTTCATCTATATTTTTTAATGCATCGTATATGTTTTGTACTGCTACCGAAAAAGGAATAATAGCCTCATTATTTTCCTTTACTGTCATAAGTTCATGCCATGTAATTGAAGCTTGCCCTTTCTTATATACATTTAAAACACTTACTAATTTATCAAGATTTTCTTCTGTCGCATTCCACATTTGTAATAATACTGTTTCTGAAATACCATTCGCATGAAGAGATTGCGTTAAAATCTCTCTATCTTCTAATTCATTACTCTTTGTATTGCGCAATTTCCCTATTTGATTTAATACAGTAGCAAAGATTTCTTTTTCCTTATTTAATGCGTTTGTTAGTAACTCGAAGACTTCTAATCTTTCCTTTTCATTATCACTATTCATTGCAATATTATTTGCTTGTCCAAATGAAAATTGCTTATTATTGTACTCTATTTCTAACCTATTCCTTAATTGTATGTACATATTTTCCCATGCACTTAGTTCGTCTTTTATTAACGTAGTATTAATAATATCAGCAGTTTCCGCTTTACTTTGTTGTATTACTTGCTGTACTTCACTTTTCAGTTCCTTTACCTTCACAGTCAATATAGTATTGTCAGATGAAACGTTTTCTTCAGCCGATCGACAATACAAATAGTATTCTGCTTTTTCAATAGCTTGTATAAATTTTGAAAGAATCTCTATATCTCTTGTTACAAAATATTGTTCTTTCAACTCCAATATTGGTACTAGAATATCCTCATTCGAATACAATCGATCTAAATCCCACTTAGCAATTTCATGCATTTTTATAGCCGCCTCCTATTTTTACAAATAGTTACAGATATTTATCCCTACACAATTATATATGAAACGATAAAAATTTAATATCTTTAAATATTTAGATTTCTATTAACACATTCTTATTTATACTCATTTCTTCTGCTACTAAAACGCAAATAGCATAAACAGATGAATGGTATTGCTACTGGAAAAAGTATTAATTTCCAATAAAAGGAAAAACCGCCATATCAAACAGTAATTATAGAATGGCAATAAAAAAGGTTATCCAAAAAGTATAGAATATACTTTTTGGATAACCTTTTACAATTTATAAGAATTTTTGACTAAACTTCTTTATAAATCCATTTTATTTTCAACTGATATTTTATAAAATTTCGCAGATAATTTATAAGAGCGATTTTCATTATAAAAGTTACCTAGTTCATAGGAAAGTTCAGCAACTAAGCGATGTTGTTTTTTTTCTAATCCCACTTCAATTGCTTTTTGCATATTTTTCTCATATTCATAATAATCCCCACGTATTTTGAATACTTTAGCTTTCAAACCATATAGTTGGACAAATGCAATTGGCACATCATAAATCGATAAAAAATGAAATGCTTCATTCATAGCCTTATTAACATTTTCCCAATCTTTAAGTTCTATGTAAATCTCCAACATGTTTCGTAACGCATATACTTTTTGATCTTTCTGTGATAAAAATTCACTTAATTCCAAAGTTTTTTCGTAGTATTTAATGGCATTCGTATAGTCTTTCAAACCTTGATAAATTTTACCGTAATCATATGAAATGATAGGTAAATACTTTGAATCACCATTAGTAGCCAAACTATTTTCTACTTGCTGTAAAATTTCAAGTGCCTTTTCATATAACTCATCCATAATATACAATATTGCAAGCATTAAAAGTGTATTTATTACGTTTTTCTGCATACCATTTTTTCTGTATATGTTGTAAGCTTTTAAGGCATACAAACGACTAATACTTTTATCTTTATAAAGCTCCTTATATACATGACATAAATTATAGTATATATGACCATGTTGTTCAGTTTCTTCTGCACCAAGTAAACTCTCAGCCTGTACATAAATATCATGAGCAGCACTGTAGTCTTGTTTATTATAAAAATATAAACCTCGAGCTTTTAAATAATAAATATAATCTTCAGGATCTTGCATTTCGACCTGACTTGGTATCATTTGCGAAGCTTGATCTATAAGCGACTTCACATATAACACGTTTTTTTGTCGGGCATGATAGTATATAAGTACACCATATCCCTTTAGTAATAAAGGGATTGAATCTACTTCACGAACGTATAATTCTAACAAAGATAAGTCAGCTTCTGTAATACTTTTATCTTTTTTATATTTATTACATATTTTAAAAATAGTAAGCTGTATCTCCTCGTAATTTCCATTTATAAGATAATCGCTCTTTACTTCTAACTTCTTAGAAACCTTTTTTATAAAAGAAGATGACGGTTTTATTTTTCCACTTTCTATTCTACTTAAATATGTTATTGAACATATTCCTGATACGAGCTCCCCCTGTGTTAATCCTTTATGCATTCGAACATGGCGAATACGTTCCCCTATTTCCATCTTTTTACTCTCCCTGTTTAACCATTTTATACTTTTTGCTAAATAAGTCATTATGTATTTCTTAATCTTTCATACTAAATAAAATGTATAATTTCACAAATGTAAAAAAATGTATCAACCATATTAATTTTACATTCATATTATGATTATTTCTAGATAGCTTGTTAAATTTAATAGTTAAAATTTGGGGTTTTCGTCCATTTTTTTTATGTGATTTTACTACTTGTTATTAACAAACACAGCATCATATACTTGAATTACGATAAACTTAATGAAAAGGATTTAACTACATGTAAACTATCATTCTTAAAATAGATCGAATGGTTAATTACATTTACCTATTACATGGAAGACATCTATTGTAAATGAAAATAAATTAATTGAACTTAATAGATGAATTATCAATATTACATCCTAGAAATTAGTTTGTCGAATTATTTAGTAAATATGAAAGGATGACAAATATGATTGTAAAAACAAAAAAAGATTCAACACGAAAAATAGCAAGATATGTTGGAGGCGCTGCTACTCTTTTATTGCTAGCATCCTTCCTTTATCAGTGGAACAATGATTTAGTAGTTGATGATACTGAAATATTTGGTTTCATGCTAGCCTTCACTTGTTTCCTATCTACCTTCATACCTACTAAAAAGAAAGTTACTAACTAATATAAAATTACATATTTTTCATCCACATAAAACAATTATATTAGAATTAAAAAAGGATTGATCAAAAGATCAATCCTTTACTCTACTTCATTTAAGAAAAATAACGTTATAACGCCAGGACCTGTATGTGCACCGATTGCTGCACCAATTGTATTTACAATAAATACTTCACAGCCAAATCTTTCTGTAATTAATGCTTTTAATGCTTCAGCTGTTTCTAAATCGTCACCGTGAGTCATACCGATTGTTTGACCTTTAAGATCTTTTCCGCGCTCTTCCATAATATCTACAATTCGGCCAAGTACTTTCTTTTTCCCTCTTACCTTTTCAAGTGGTACAAGTTTTCCTTCTTCTACGTTTAAGATCGGCTTAATGTTTAGTAAACCACCGATAAAACCTGCTACTTTACTTAAACGTCCACCTCTAACAAGGTACTGTAAGTCAGCTACAGTGAAGATATGTTCCATATGGTTCATTAGAAAATCAACACGTTTTAAAATATCTTCTTTTGCTGCGCCTTCTTTTGCCATTTTAGCAGCTTCTAAAACGACAAGCCCTTGACCAAGCGAAGCACATTTCGTATCGATAATTTCTAAATCTAAGTCAGCATATGTTTCTTTTACTTCTTCTTTAATGAGGACTGATGATTGATATGTACCAGACAGTTCAGATGAAAAAGCTAAATATATACAAGGATTTCCTTCTTTTGCATAGGAAACAAACTTTTCTTGGAATGTCTCAAGTGAAGGCAATGATGTTCTATAAGTAGCGCCTTCTCTCATGTTTTGCAATAATGTAACTGAATTTAATGTAACTCCATCTAAATACTCTGTTTCTGCTTCATCATATACACGGAGTGGAATTAAATCAATATCATATGCCTGCAGCAATTCTACCGGTAAATCCGCCGCACTATCCGTAATGATTTTAACACCCATTTTTAAACCTCTATTCTGTTATAAATATAAAATAATAAAATATAAAATAGTACTTTTAAATTATATACGTAAAACTTAAATGAAGAAAGGAAAACACTTTATATTGTATGCACTATTCTTCAAAACTTGAACTGCAAATAAAAATGATTTCATTTTAACCTCTTTTTACAACTTATTACACTGTGTATAATGAGAATATTACATTTTTCTGAGGGAGGATACATATGAGTATTCAACTAGCTACATCTAATGATTTAGAATGGATTAATAATCACTATGAATCGATAGGATTTGTACCAAGTGATTTAACACGAGACACAGTTGCGATCGTTACATATCACAACGAGTATGCAGGTGTTGGACGATTAGTCCAAATAGATGAAGATACTATTGAAATGGGTGGGATTTTTATTCTCCCTAAATTCAGGGGTCTACAATTAGCTGGAGAACTTGTCTCATTTTTAGTACAAACTGCGAAAAAATTGCAAATACAAAATGTGTATTGTCTTCCTTTTGAAGAACTAGAAAGTTTTTATAAAAAATATGGCTTTACTGAAGTTAATACTACGAAAGAAGTTGTCCACCCAATTATTCTAAAAAAATATAATTGGTGTTTGGAAAATTACGATAAACATGTTTTACTATTTAAGTTATGAGTTTTCTAAAATAGGATTTAACACTGTGTATTTCACCACATGTTTTAACATAGATTGATCACCTTTCACATAGTTAATTAACGTATTTTTAATCACTTCATTGGTATTATTTCACTTCCAATACATGTTAGCTAGCTCGTTTGCAAACTTGCTAGCACTTTTTTATTTTTCTCTATTACATAATCTTGAAAAAATTTCAGCTGATTGATAGAGAAATAATCATTTATGTAATCCGCACACGAACTTCCTGTTCTTGCAATAATTGAACAGTTAATTCCAATACAATATTTTGTAATAACTGATATAGCTTATCATGAGATGTACTTTGTTCTGAGGTAAATTTAATACATTGAAATATATATCCTTCTATAAGTAAGCTTCCTTTTTCAATTATAGATGGATTATTTCCTTTCTTTATTATATTTGGCAATAAAAATTCTTTTTTTGTCAAAATAACTTCTTGTGATACCTCTTTTATTCCAATTATTTTTTCTTTAAATATCACTTTTTCTTGTAAACTAATTTCACCTTTATATCTCCCTATTTCTATCGGTAGTTTCGCAGTTATATAATTATTTACGTCTACTTCATCTTCCTTCTCTAAAATTATACCGTGGATAGGAATCCACGAAGATGTGCCTCCCCAATTTTCTTCCGTATTCCCTTTTATTTTTTGATTAGAAAGTTCTAAAAGCACTCTCTTTTCATAAAGGTTTGAAGAAACTAAATTACAATTTACTTCTCCATGATAATGTTGCACTGTAGTTAATAACTTAGTGTCCAGTTCACGATTCCTTTTATCTTTTTGATTTCGAAATACAAATACTTCTTGATTTTTCACATTAATATTAGGAAATTTTATAAAACTAGTCACATCTGAAATAATAGAAAATGGGGTTTTCACTTCTATTGAACGTACTGAAGTCCCTGTTTTGGGTCCCGAATCAATACTTTCTTTTTTTGATTCTTTTTCATCACTCTTTTTCTCTAATTCAATTATTTTTCCCTCCTTTTTCAACTCTGTTTCTTTACTTTTTTTCTCTGACTTAATTGCTTTTTCTTCTTTTTTTAATCCTGCTTCTTCACTTTCTTTCTCTAATTCCATTGTTTTCTCTTCATTTTTCAACTCTGTTTCTTTACTTTTTTTCTCTGTTTTAATTGTTTTTTCTTCTTTTTTTAATCCTGTTTCTTCACTTTCTTTCTCTAATTCCATTGTTTTTTCTTCCTTTTCCGACTCTATTTCTTTACTTTTTTTCTCTGTTTTAATTGCTATACTCTCTTTCTCTGATTCAGTTTCTTCACTTTTCTTCTTTTCTCTTATTTCACGTGAATTACCTTGACCATTCAGCATTTTCCCTTTGTAAACTTTGTTCCATATTTCCTGACCAACCCATGGATTTTTCATCACTATCCCCCCGTCTAATGAAATTCATAAAAATATGTTTTTTGTACGCGACCATTTCATCATTATATATGTTTTATAAAACTAAAAAAGACATTGTCTTTTTATCAAAGACAATGCTTTTTTAGTTTTATATTTGTACTTGTTGTACTTGTAAAACTTTTAAAGTAAGATCTAGTACAATTTTTTCACGAAGTGTATCAAATGTTTCGTTTAATTCTGTTGGACAAGGGGAAAAATCTAATTCAAAGAAGTTAGCGCTGACTAATTCGCAATATGGTTGTTCGTTATAAACAACTGCATTTTCGAAGAAGTATTTGTCTAAACGTGGTAAATCACCGTTTTTTGGATTAATAAAGTGAGATGTTGTGTCTGAGGAAGCTGCTATTAAAGGTAGTGTTAGAAAATCACCCTCTGTTAGATCTGCAAAACCAGAGAATGGAACATTTGCAATACGATCAAATAACACTGAATTACATCCATCACCAGCATATTCAATATTTTTACGAATATACCCTTGTACAAATAATTTTGCTCTTGTAACGCGGCGGTAAACTGTCCCTGGAACTGGAGTAAATGCTACAGGAACTAACTTACATTGTGTTAAAAATACATTTTTCAGGACACGTTTAATTTCAGTTGCTACAGGTGCTAATGTAATATCAGTTTCTACAACAATTTGAATTGTTCTTTCAGCTAATACAACTGGGATTTTTACAATCGGTGCTCCTGGAGTAACAATTGGTGTTGCAACCTCATCACTTAATGGTATTTGAGTTTGTCCTGCTGCTTGACAAGGTACATTAATCGGACATTCTTCACTCATATTTATTGTCTCCTTTATATGAAAAATTTAGAGCTTTTATAACTCTCTATACTGTATATGTATTTCTTCTATTAATGCTTGGGTTTGTATCATAGTCACTTTTATCATTTACAAGTAATTAGACTACTTTCTTTTAAATAGATAAACACACACAACTTAATATTTTGGGCCTATACGAATATCTACCTAGAAAAATAGAAAGTCTTAACCCTTTTATACTAGAAATAATAAGAATGCTAAAATTAATTTTTTATAGAGTCCTTCCTTCTATCTAGCAAAGGATATATTTAAAATTAATCATTTTCGCACATAATAATCTCTATAAAGGAGAACAGCACGATTATTGTCCCCTTTTATTAAAAAAATAAAAACCGACTAAAAAGCCGGTTTTTGCACTCAATAAATTGCAAGATTCCCTCATTATTAAACTTACTATTTTATTCTCTAAGCCTTCTATAGGAGTTATGACCAATTCTATCTAAAACCTTCTAGTCATCAAACTGTCCCTTTAAATTCTTTACGTTGTAAAATTCGTACATATCCCCGTTCATTTACCTATTATCCACAAAATAAGTATCATACGCCTTATCAAAAACATATCCTAGCTTTTCTGCTAATTTAGCAGATGTAGTATTCGCTGCATCCCAGTTTGGATATATCCCTTTTTCTAAACAGTCCAAGATTAACGCTGCACTAACTATAGTTGCTAATCCTTTTCTTCTATGATTGTGATCAGTCGCAACTTCAATTTCAATGCCATTATCATATATACTATACGATGATGCACCGCATACAACTTCTCCTTTATACAAAATACTATAACCTATACCTCGATTTATATAATCTTCTACCGTTTGAAATTGACTTGTAAAATCTTCGGAGACCTTATGTAATGTAGGGATATTTACGATATGTTCATCGATTCTTCGTAACTCGTATCCTTTTGGAAGCGCTGATATAAAAGATTGTAATTTTGAATGATCGAAAACTTCCGCATTCCGTTTAAATTTATAGCGTAAAAACTTATCTATTTTTCTTTCGTAAAATGTTTCTAAACGCTTTTTCCACTCTTCACTATTTACGATTACTAACATTCTATCAGGAATGTTACGTAATAACTCGTCTGTTTCCTTCACATTTGGATCTCCAGTATAAAATGTGAAAATCCCTACTGTAACTTGCGCTACTGTCGGATTTTCAAGATTATTTACCCAAGCGGTGCCCATATGTCCTTGTAAATAAGAAAGTAACACAACATTATTAAAATCCTCAAACAGAGAAACTAATTTTTTTCTAGTATGTATATTTGCTTCATATATCATTTACATTCCCGCTTTCTATAAAATCAATATAACTCTATATCTTTATGAATCCACTTAAATAACTTTTTTTACTCATCCGTTTATTCGTCATATAAGCAAACGCCTATTACACTTAAACTTCATATAATTATAAATTATTCACAAATATAAAATTATTATAACATCTATTCAAAAAAGAAAACTTCACTTTTTTGATTTTAAAACACACATCTTTTTATCTAAATAAAACATATTTATTGATAAAATTTTATACGTATACCAAATCTATCTAAATAACTGTAAGATTGATTTATAACTAAGCTTTTTAAGGGGGATTATAAAATGTCTGATTTCTATTCTCGTCTTTCAAAAAGTGATGCCGCTGTTCTTCTAGTGGATCATCAAACTGGCCTGATTTCTAGCCTAGTGCGTGACTATGGTGTTGATGAGTTCAAGAATAATGTTTTAGCTCTTGCTAATACCGCTAATTTTTTTGATTTACCTGTTATTTTAACAACTAGCTTTGAAGACGGTCCTAATGGTCCACTTATGCAAGAGTTAATTGAATTATTTCCAAATGCTCCTAAAATAGCGCGTCCTGGACAAATTAACGCGTGGGACAATGATGAATTTGTAAAAGCTATTGAAGCAACGGGTAAAAAACAGCTAATTATCGCAGGCGTAGTTACTGATGTTTGTGTTGCTTTCCCGGCTCTATCAGCTGTAAATGCAGGGTATGAGGTATTTGTTGTAACGGATGCATCTGGAACTTTTAGTAAACAAGTTGCTGATGCCGCTCTTATGCGTATGGCTCATGGAGGGGTACAACTCATGAACTGGTTTAGCGTTGCAGCTGAATTACAGCGCGACTGGCGAAATAATGTTGAAGGCTTTGGAGCTTTACTTGCTAAGCATCTTCCAAGTTATCAAAATATCATCGGAAGCTATATGGGAGCTCAAAAAGAATTTAGTAAATAAATTAATCAATCCTTGATTCAACTTGATATCAATTCCGAATAACTATGTAAAGACTACCAACAGTGATCTACATAACTAAGAAAAGGGCTATTGAAGTAGCCCTTTTCTTAGTTGCTTTACAAATTGACCTCTTTCATTACATTTAAGTTCACTTAAATAATATTTTTCTAGCTTTACTGTAATGGGTCCCTTCATAAATTATTGTAAAAAACCGTATCCTGATAGAAATTTGTACATAGCAATAAAAAATATAACTAACCATCCTATTTACTTCTAACATTCATATTAACAAAGCAATTTTTTCGTTCATACAATCCAATTCGTATATGTAAAAACCCCTCATTATCTTGTAAGAGGGTTAATCAATATAAATACGTTATTTCTCCTTCTTAGAAGTAAAGGATTCTGTAGCGCCATTTGTATATATTTTAGTCAACTGAATAATTGATGTGTACGTATTATCGTCATTCTTTACCATCTTTTTCAACTCTTCTATTTCAGCATTACCAGTTCCACTCTCTATTCTCAAACAGTTCGAAATGTTGAGGTATCCACTCGATGCGAAAAGAATAATAAACGTAAGATCTGGGAAATTAATGAATAGTAATCCGAAGTTCAAAGGATTTGCAGCCGTATCCGATAATATCAATCGAAAATCTAATAGTTCTGGCACTTGAACAAAATCTTTAGAAACAATCGCTTCACCTACTATTGTAATTTGCTTTACTACATTCCCAAGTTCATCTGTAAATTCAATACATCTAGGCGCATCAATTGTTTCTGCTTGTAGAGATAAATTCAATTCAGAATTATAAAAGTCGAAAAAGAGTGTGCTTCCCTCCGTTAAACACTGTGGACAAACATTTCCAAGGAGACTAAAATCCTCTTCAATAAATTTAACTTTCGCTTTACAACTACACGCTTTTCCTATTCGAATCGCATCAATCTTTGAACAATCTACAAAAATAACATCATTGTCCTCTTGTACAAATGACCCGATACCTTTCATCTTGTTAAATGAAAGAAAATAAGATACAACAATTTCCTTTCCGGCTATTACGATACTCTCAACCTTAGTAAAAGGTTCTAGACTTTGTAAAAATTCACATATGCTATTTTGACAACATTTACAATTTCGTTTCGGCTCGCAATCCACTTACATTCAATCCCTTCCCTATATGTTTTTATCTAATACACATAATATGAGCGGGATATAAGAAAAGCTTGGACAATATAATTTTAACGTAAGGATATAATTATTTACTCATAACATCAATAAGGAAATTACATCAATAATAAGTAATAACACATAATTTTTACTATAAATACATATAACAATTTCATCTTTCAATGAAAAAGCGTTATAATGAGGTGTAGCCTCTACGATTACGTTATAAAGGAGATTAAAACAATGGCTAAAATTAAAGTGTACCAAGCAAAAGAAGAAAATATGGAAGCAGTAAAAAACATCATTGATGTTGAAGAACAAAACCCAACTGCTGAAAACTTACAAAGTCTATACGCATGTGTATTAGAAACTGAAGATATGGCATTGCCTGAATCATACATTGAAGAAGATATCTTAATTGATTCTATGGAAGTTATGGTTAACGCTTCTCAAAGCAAACTAAGAGACTTAGGTACATATGATGTAATCGAAGTTCAAAACAAAGGTAAGAAAACACAAATTTTATTATTAGCAGACGAAGAATACGAAATTATCGAAGGCTAATCTGAATCCGTACATACGAAAAAGCTCCTTTCAATTTGAAAGGAGCTTTTTCATTACGCTTTTGATACTTCACTCTTTTTATTCTTTTGTTTTTTCTGTAATACCATACGCTCATTTCCCATAAAGAAAATGAATATGAATGCTAAACCTGCTGGTACTAACGCCCACATAAATGTTTGAACGATTGAACTAGAAAGAGCGTCAATAATTTTATCTAATATTTGCGGCGGAATTTGAGATCTCGCCGCTTCTGATAAAATAGCTCTTGAATCTCCTAAAGCGTTTGTATTCATTCCTCCGCTCATCCCTTTAAACGCTTCTTCTAATTGATCTTGGAAACCTGTTCTTTGGATCATTCCGAAGATTGTAATACCAAGCGTCATTCCTAATGAACGAATGAAATTACTCGTTGAAGTCGCAGATCCGCGCTGTTCCATACCGAAGTTGTGAATAGCTGCCATACTTAGTACAGAGAATGAGAAACCGACTCCAAATCCGATAATAATCATATAAATCGTTAATAATACACGACTTGTTTCTGGTGTTAACGTGCTTAATAAGAATAATCCAAGTAGCATAATAACCGCAGAAATAATCATAATGTTTCGATAGCTAAGTTTTGTCGTTAAAAATCCGCCTAATTGCGCTGTTACGACTGACCCTAACATCATTGGTAAAAGTAATAATCCCGAGTTTGTTGCAGTGCCACCGTATACACCTTGAATGAATAACGGAATATATACAGTTGCTGACATAAATGCAGCCCCGTAACATAATGCAATAATGGTACTCATTCCGAATAGACGTTGTTTAAACATCTCAAATGAAATGATTGGTTCTTCTACTTTTCGTTCAATAACAATAAAAGCAATTACTAAAATAGCGAACCCAGCAAATAAACTTAAAATAAAGCTAGAATCCCAGTCATATTTTTGTCCGCCTAGTTCTAGGGCAAACATTAAACAAACTACTGCACCAACTAAAGTAATTGCGCCAAACCAATCAATCTTTTGCTTTCTATGAACTCGTGACTCTTTATAAAAGAATGTAATAAAAATAAGTGCTAAAATTCCAAGTGGTAAGTTAATATAAAACACCCAGTGCCAGCTAATATAATCCGTAATATATGCGCCAAGTAATGGCCCGAAAATACTTGATAAACCAAATACTGCTCCGAATAATCCACCCATTTTCCCGCGTTTTTCTGGAGGGAAGATATCAAAAACGATAGTAAATGCGATCGGCACTAGTGCCCCGCCGCCAATACCTTGAATAGCACGATAAATACCTAACTGTGTAATATTTTCAGCAGTTCCACAAAGTGCCGAACCAATCATAAAGACGATTAAACCGAAAATAAAGAATCTCTTTCTACCATACATATCTGATAATTTACCGAAAATCGGCATGCCTGCCATTTCTGCGACCATATAGGCAGAAACGACCCATACAAAGTTTTCAAGGCCTCCTAAGTCACCAACGATTGTTCCCATCGCTGTTACGACAATGGTATTATCCATTGATGCCATTAAAATACCTAGCAATAAGCCCGCCACAACAAAGCCGAGCTTATTATTTTTCTCAACCATAACCTTACTCTCCCTCATACTACTTATATTTGTTTATGTTCTTTTACGACTGTATTACCTTTCTGATTAAAACTAGTATGATATTCTACTACACTAATTTCACAGCCAGGGCCAATTATAACATGATTTCCTCTTACTACGTCTGCTATTGTATGTTCTAAATAAATATCATCACCCTCAATAATTGATGTTTGAAGACTTCCTGCATGACTTGTAAAAGGAATAAATCTCGATTTTTTACGCACTGTAATCTTTTTCCCACCGATTTCTCTCACTTTACTTCCTTCATAACGAATTGAGATTTCAATATTTTCAGCATTAAGTAATCCATCACTTTCAAGACCACCAGTTAGTGATAATTCTTCTACTTCAATATCTCCCTTCACATTTAAAGCACCTTTCACATCTACGAAATCACCTGAAAACCTTCCTTTTACTTCAATCATACCTCTTACTTTTGTTTTTTCAATATGAGCATCACCATGCATTTGTGTATTGCCATATACTTTTATATATTCCGCATCTACGTTTCCTTGTACTTCACTGTCACCATACACGACATAGTTTTTAACTTTCATATTACCGCGTACATCACTCGTGCCGTACGTTTTAAATTCATTACAACTCATATCGTTAGAAATCGTTCCTTCGCCGCGTATCTTCACTTTGTTATAATCTCCGCCTGCTGAACTACCAGAACCATTGACAGTAAGACTATGTTGATGTTCCATATTACTTTCTCCCTCCCATTAAACCTGCTTAATTTCTTTTACATTTGCGCTTTTATCAACAGTAAGAACACCAGTATATTCAATAAGTTCAATCTCACAGTTCGGTCCTACTGTAACATTGTTTCCCCTTACCGTTTTTATGTGAGCATAATCAATATCGATATTGTCACCTTCTAACAATTCAGTCTCTAACTGCAAGCCAAATACTGTTTTAAAAAGCCGACTAAAAGTACTCAATCTATGTCTTACTTTAATCGTTTGACCGCCAATTTCTTTCGCCCTACATGTACCGTGAATATTAATATTAATTTCATCTGCGCTTAATAAACCGCCAACTGTAAATTGTCCTTCTGAAGAAAAAACATCAACCTCGCAATTACCATCAATCGTCGCTTGACCGTTGATTTTAAATTCTTCACCGATGACATTTCCACCTATCGTACCTTTTCCTGCAATTTTTAAACTGTTCGCCTTTACATCTTGTGTAATTGTCCCTTTCCCATCGATTCGCATCGTTTCTGCACTAACTGTACCCTCAACTTTGCCTGATCCGCTAATTCTCGCATTGCCACTTTTCAAATCACCAGTAACAGTTCCGTAACCATTACATTCAAATTGGTCGCATTCAACGTTTCCGTTAACAGTTCCTTTTCCATTTAGTTGCACTTTATGAAACTCTCCACCGTTTGATGAACCATATCCGTTTATAATTAAATTTTCTGTACGCATTATTTCTCCTCCACTACAACAGTTTAGTTTTTAATGCTTCGGTATATTTCATAATTGCTACACGTAAAACAATCTTTGTTCCCTTTTCAAAAATTAAATCCTCAACGCCTGATACTAAGAAGCATGTAGAAATCCCTAACTTCCGAATAATAACTAAGTCACAATTCTTATGTTTAATCGCTTCGTAATTTTCACGTAATACTTGTAAGACCATTTTTCCCTCTTCTAAACTAACGTCTCCTGATTGAAGTAGTTCTTCAAACATATACACATAAAGAATATCTACAAATTGAAATTCTGTTGTTTTATTCGTTTGTTCTATGAAGAATTGTAAAACTGGCTCTGATGCAATACCCTTACGTAACAAATCATCTTTTGTTAAATGAATTTCTGTCACGCTCGGTGAAAACATATTTGCTAATTCATCTAGTGATAAATCCTCTTTCATCGTTTGAATTTTATCAATACGTTCTAATATTTTTTCTTTCGGAAAAAATGTTTCCTGACCTGTGAACGTTGACTTTCGTACAAACCAATCTTCCGGTATTAAACTTTTTCTCTTCCACCTATATAACTGTCCGTATGAAATACCAGTTAGTTCTAATAAATCTTTTTTTGAAATTAAATCCGTACTCAACTGTATAACACTCCTTCCTGATACCAATGTAACATAACACTGTTATGTTGTAAACGAACTTCTATCACAAGTGGCATAACAATGTGTGAAACAAACCTGTCTTACCTACAAAAAAGGTCCTCACACATCTCTTTAAAATGCGTGAGAACCTATATTTTTCAAGCTTTAAACCATATATCGTAATAATCAATCCAACCTTGTGAATTAATCATTACATTTTGTATTTTTTCGTGTGAACTTACTCGCTGTTTATTACGATATAAAGGAATGATATGTATTTCACGTAACAGTGTGCCCTCAATATCGCGTAACAGTGTCACCCGTTTCTCTAATTGATTTTCTGTAAAATATGGCCGCAATACTTTGTTAAAGCTTATATTACTATGCTGATTTATAAAACTGTTTTTGGTAAGAAACATATATAGTAAACTATCTTCAATGCGCTCGCTAATTGTCGCACTATCATGCATTATATCGGCCTTTTGTATCGTACTCATTTGCAATAATTCTTCTTGTTCAAGAAACTCAATATCAATTTTAATTCCGTATTTTGCACATTCTTTTTGTATCCAATGTGCATCTTCAACGTGATCTTTCCCTGTAAATGTATATAATTGCAGTGTTTCATTACGGTAAGAGCTGCATTTAATAAGTGTATGTATATCCCTGTTAATTTGAATTGTACCGTTCTTTATGAATACTAATTCATCCGCTACTTCCCCACGCTCTCCCTGTAATTCTTCAACAATTTTATTACCATGAATAATTTTATATAAAGCTCTCCGAAACATCGCATTTTGCATAGGTCCTTCTTTTACTGTATTTAACGTAATGTAAGTTACATTCGACTCAAGTCTAGATAGTTCTTTATGACGCTTTACTATATTTTTAAAACGTGCTTTCGCTAATATATCGTACGTATTAACTTTGTGCTCTACATTCCATAATTCAATTCGATCCAGAAATGGTCGCTCGCGAAAATATAAATCATTTCCTTCTAATACAAATACATCCTCATTCTTTTCACATAACAGAAACGGTCCAGTACCAATTAACTTCCCGTCTCCATCTTCATTTACAATAGAACACTGTTCTGTACTTAAAGAATGTAAAAACAACTTATTATCTGTAGATAAACGAATCTGTACAATATAGTCATCAAGAATATGTAAACTTTCAACGTGTTGTAACATCCAAGCATGCGGATTATTTTTCACTTTCATAAATCGTTTAAATGTCTGTTCAACATCATAAGCGGTTAGTTCTTTTCTATTATGAAATTTAACACCTTTTCGTAAGTAGAAGGTCCATATATATTTCTGGTCATCATATTCCCAATAAAACGCAAGTCTTGGCTCTACACTGTTTGTATTTCCGTCTACATACACTAATGTATCGTATATATGTTTTACCATATGACATTCCGAACGCATCGTTGCGTATACAGGGTCTAATGCAATGTCTAGATTCATTTGAACTTGCAAGCGGAGCACATCTTTTCTCCCTTGAGATGTCCTTTCAACTTGATAACCAAATATCGAATCTATCCAAGTTTGAAATTGAGTTTGGAGCGATGGGAAATACGAGCTGTACCTTTCAATAAACGCGTTTCCGCTTTTTACGTCCCCTTGTTTCGTTATTTCTTTTCCTCTTTCTAAAATTAAAGAAAGCGGATGTTTTTGAAATAACAACTTTGAACGATTCCCTCTTCCTCGGCCAGGAAACCATACAATCCAATGTAATTCTTCTAATTTTTTTATGATTAGTTTACTATTTCGCTCTGTACAAAATAATGTTTCGGATATATTTTGTATTGTTATTTCTAATTGCTCCCCCTCTGCTCTCCCTTTTCCATACTGGAGCCATAGGTGCATATATTGCTCTAAAATGCTCATAAAACGCCCCCTAAAAGATGAAAAACCTTTCCCTTTCATTCTACCCTTTTTCATTTTCAGCTTCCATCTTATCATTTTAATATAGAAAGGAGGAATTAAAAATGAATCATCTTTTAAAACGTTATAATAGACCAATCCTCATTCGGTTGTTCGGTGAATTGTTAGTCCGGACGACTGAAGCAATGTTAGCTATCATTTTTATTGTTCACGTTAATAAAGTGTTAAATGGTAATGTCATCGTTACAATGCTTCTTTTCGGATTACAGCCTCTCGCTGATATTGTGTTTACATTAATTGCTGGAGGTGTAACAGATAAATACGGTCGTAAGAAAATCATGTTACTCGGCTTATTTTTACAAGCTTTTGCCGTAAGCGGATTCGTTTTTGCTGAATCCGTCGCCTTTTTCGCCTTATTATATGTCGTAAATGGTATTGGCCGCTCTTTATACATTCCGGCACAGCGCGCTCAAATTGCTGACCTAACAAGAGCAGAACAACAGGCAGAAATATTTGCGGTTCTGCAAACGATGGGAGCAATCGGCTCTGTAATTGGCCCATTAATTGGTGCTTTTTTCTATAATAGTCATCCTGAGTACTTATTTATTGCACAAGGTGTGACTCTTACTCTTTATGCCGTGCTCGTATGGACGCAGCTTCCTGAAACAGCTCCACTCATGAAAAACGTTAATAAAACTAAAGAAGTATATTCGCCAAAACAATTTATTTCAAAGCATTATGCTGTGTTTGGACTTATGGTTTCTACGCTACCTATTAGTTTTTTCTACGCTCAAACCGAATCAAACTATCGTATATTCGCTGAAAGTGTATTTCCAAATTTTCTATTCATACTCATATTTATCTCTACTTGTAAAGCGGTAATGGAAGTGCTTCTTCAAATATTCCTTGTGAAATGGTCTGAACGATTTTCTATGCCTAAAATCATAGTTATTTCCTATACTTGCTATACGTTAGCTGCGATTGGCTACGGTTATTCCACAACAATATGGTCATTATTCTTCACATTGCTCTTTTTAGTGATTGGGCAAAGTATAGCTTTGAATCACTTACTACGATTCGTTTCACAGATCGCTCCAAGTCATAGACGCGGATTATATTTTTCTATATACGGTATACATTGGGATATTTCAAGAACTTGCGGACCTTTTGTAGGTGCATTGTTATTAAGTAAATTAAGCGGTAGTACTCTATTTTATATTTGTGCTTTCTTATTAATAATTGGCGGTATTATTCAAACAGCTTTCGTTCAATCATTAGAGAGAACAAAAGCAAAAGAGCTGTCCCTATAGGAACAGCTCTTCATTTAACCAGCCATATTATTTATGCTATCCTCCGGTGAAAACACAGAAATATGATGTACTTTACCAGTCGATTTCGGAATTATAAATTTCAATTCAAATTGGTCATTTACTTTATAAACGTATATTTTGTCATTACCATTTACTTTAACAGACGCTGGTTTTCCTAAAGCCTTTTCGATTTCTTGTAACGTAATCGATTTGAGTTCTGAATGATACGAGCGAACGTCAAATACTTGTGATCCTTTGTTAAAGCCAAATGCCACATTTTTACTTGTAAAAGTTGCATACATCCCGTTCCCCGCTTGATCAAGCTTATCAGCTTTCCCCCATGCCTTCTCTATTTCTTCTATATCACCTGTATGCGCCGCGTATGGAACATTAGGTACTTTACCTACTTTCGCTTGCTCAAATAAATCTATAATATGGTTAATTGATTTTTGATTAACTGCTATATTTTTTGAATTAGAATCTGTTGAAGGTTTTGCTGAGTCTTGACCTTTTGGTTTTTCCACAGGTTCTTTCTCTTTTTTGGGAGCAGTCTCTTCATTCTTTTTACTCGTTTCTGACGTATCGCTCTTTTTTTCCGTACTATTTTCTGATATTGAATTAGTTTGCTTCTTTTCCTCAGCGTTAGCACATGCGGTTAAAGCCGCTACACACGTTAAAGTTAGGAAAAATATAAGTACTTTCATATATACTTTCATCATTTTCAGCCTCCTTCTTCAACATATTCACTTTTGTAACCATTCCATTACACTACTCTTCAAATTATTTTTGGTCCAAAAAGTAAGTGCTTCGCTTTCCCCGAAAGTATTCACAATATACTCCATATACGATGCTCCTAAAAAATAACCAAGTCGGTTGTATCCAAAATAGTTCCCTCCTGATACACGGAACCATTCTTTCTCTTTTTCAGCGGTCCATCCTTCAATGTAATCTTGTAAAAAACGTTTCTTAATTTGCTTCTCACTTTCTTTATAACATTGGAACCATGGATCACCGTCATTATTATATGAATAGTAAACAGACTCACTTAAATCTTTAACAATTTGTTTTGACAGATAAATTGCAACACCTTCACGATATAAACTTACGAACGCATCAGTCCATTCAGCATTAGTCCAATCCATTCCGCTCTCTTGTAGTACGAAATTATGATATATATGTCCAATTTCATGAGCAACGATAACACGAAGATGCTCCCTTACAGGAGATAATTTTTCTACCGCAAAAAAGATATCCCCAATAATCTCCCTTTCCACAAATGCGTTGGAACCAAATCCACCTACAAATATATGAAAAGTTAAATCTATATTAATACCAAATTGAATGCGATAGTCCTTACTAACTTCTTGAATAATTGATGGTAAAGTTTCCGAAATAATACGAATGTCTTCTAGTTTTGCAGGATACTTTTCAATCGCACTAGAAAGACGTTCTTCCGTCTTAGGACAGTGAAAATTAAAATACTCTTCGAATGCCTCTGAGTGCATATCATAATATTTGTTCAAGTCATGTAATCTTATTTCATTTCTTTCCAAAATCTTCAAAAAGCTTGGAATTGTATTGTTAATCATCTTATTCATCTCCTTGTATACACTTACTCTCCTTACTTGTTACAATCCTTCTACTATAACTTAAAAGGAATTGTTACAAAATTTACTTTAAATAAAAAACAAGAAACTTGTAGTTACATAAAAAAGTTCTTTATTAAAAAGTAGTATAAATACCACCTTTTAATAAAGAACTTTTTTACATTTCATCATATGCAGTTATTAAAAATCTCTCTTGCACTGTATGAAATAGAAAATACATTTAGGTTTTCTTGAATACAAAATTATATTTTGCTTCATTCCTGTCCTCTCAATGATTTAAATAAGCGTATATCCACATGAAAATTTTTTAAGTTCATGTATATTAAGAAACTTTACACCGTTTCAATTCATGCTTGTTCTATTTTGTCCATGTAGAAAATTAAGAAGTTGAATATAATCATTTTCTTGTCCAATATCAAATCTTTTTCCATCAATAATTTTGCCATACACATTCTTAGTCATAAGCAAAGACTCTATTGCATCAGTTAGTTGATACTCACCTCCATGTCCAGGCCCAATCTTTTTTAGCAACTGGAAAATATCTGGCGTAAAAATATATCGGCCGACCACCGCAAGATTAGATGGAGGATTTACTTTCGGTTTTTCAACAATATTTGTAATCTGAATATAATCTGCTTTAACACTATTCCCATTGACAATTCCATATTTCCCTAAATCTTCATCTGGTACTGTATGGATACCTAATACGCTACTTTTTGTCTCTTTATATATCTCAATTAATTGATTTAAGGCATTTTCTTTATTAGAAATTATGATATCATCTGGCAAAAGCACAGCAAAAGGATTATTACCAATAAATGTTTCTCCTAATTTTATTGCCTCACCAAGTCCTCTAGCATATGGCTGTCTTACATAGTGGATTTGAATGTTAGGAATGTTATATTTTTTTAACAATTCGGCTTTTTGCTCCCTTTCTAAAAATGCCTCTAGTTCTAATGAATAATCAAAGTAATCAACTATTAAGTTCTTTCTACTTGAAAGAACAATTAATATTTGTTCAATACCTGATTTCACAGCTTCTTCTACAATATAATGAATTGCAGGTTTATTACCTATTGGAAACATTTCTTTCGGAACTACCTTTGTAATAGGAAGATTTCTTGTACCATAACCAGCAGCTGGAATGATCGCTTTTTTTATCATTCCTCTCTCCTCCCTTCTTCAACATGTTTTCAATATTATACTCAATAGAACCCTTAACCGCGCATCACAAATTAAAAAAAGGCTCCTATCTTACATCGCTTGTATGAATAGGCCTTTTTATATGTCACCAATCTAACTTGTCCACTAATATACTGTAAAAACTAGTAATAACTTCAGAAAGGTGATTGCCATATGAATATATGTATTATAGGATCTGGTTATGTTGGGCTCACATCGGCGGCGGTTTTAGCCGATTTAGGTCATTCTATTATTTGTGTAGATAAAGATTTTAATAAAATCCAAGCTCTCCAGAGAGGCGAATGTCCAATTTACGAACCTGGTTTAAAGGAACTTATTTACAAAAATCAAAAACAACTACAATTCCAGCAGGATATTAGTCTAGCTATACAACAATCACCAGTTATTCTTATTGCTGTAGGAACCCCTTCTACCCCCAGCGGAAAGACAGACTTAAAATATTTATACTCTGTTATTGACCTACTAGTTCCAGCTATAAAATCCTATAAAACAATTATTACAAAAAGTACAGTTCCACCTGGAACGAATCAACATTTATATGAAATGCTCATCAAAAATGGTGTACCGTCATCCCTATTTAATATTGTTTCTAACCCTGAATTTCTCCGCGAAGGATCTGCTGTTCAAGATATGCTTATTCCAGATAGAACTATTATTGGTATCCAAAAAAATGACACAAAGTCATTAAAAGTTATGCAAAATATATATAAAAAGATTAATGCTCCATTCCTTTGTACAGGTCTAAGCGAAGCTGAAATGATTAAATCTACCGCCAATGCATTTTTGGCTACAAAAATATCTTTTATAAATGAAATCGCCCGAATTTGTGACGCGTATCACATTGATATTAATGAAGTGGCAAAAGGAATTGGCTACGACTTTCGAATTAACCCCCATTTTCTTCAAGCAGGAATGGGATATGGAGGATCGTGTTTCCCAAAAGATTTACATTCACTCATATATACAGCAAATGATAGGCAGGTAACAGTTCCTATTTTGCAAGCTGTACAATCCATTAATTCTACACAGATTGACCTCTATGTTGAAAAAATTAAAAATACCATAAAAGTGCCATCTTCAAAAAAAATAACTGTTTTAGGAATTTCCTTCAAACCAAACACTGATGATATTCGTAATTCACTTGCTGTAGAACTTCTTGAAAAATTACTCCCTCTTGGTTACAACCTTCATGCGTATGATCCAAAAGCTTCTCTTCCTCCGCATTTGAATAAACAAGTTACACAACATAAAGAACTAAAATCCTCAATCACAAATTCTGATTGTATTATTCTTGCCACAGAATGGGATGAATTTAAAAAACTTAATTGGCAACAAGTCAAACAATTAATGAAAGGATGCACAATTGTGGATGGACGAAATTGTATTGATAAAGATGAAATAGAGCAGTACAGTTTACGCTATATAGGAGTTGGTCGTTCATGAAAATACTTGTAACAGGAGCCGCCGGTTTTATCGGTTCTCATTTATGTCAAGCACTACTTAAGAATAAGTCCTATCATGTAGTAGGAATTGATCATTTTATTGGCCCTACCCCAACGGCCTTAAAAACAGATAATATTCAAACCCTCCAAATGAACCCACGATTTCAATTTATAAGAGAAAATATATTAACTACAGATTTATCCAGGCTTTTAAAAGATGTAAAAGTTGTTTATCATTTAGCTGCTATCCCTGGCGTAAGAACAAGCTGGGGAAAGGATTTTCATCCTTATGTAACCAATAATATACTTGCTACACAATATTTACTTGAAGCATGTAAGGAAGTAAAGTTAGAGAAATTCATTCAGATATCAACATCTTCTGTTTATGGAGAAAAATCTGGGATGGTTTCTGAAAACTTATTACCGATTCCACTTTCTCCATACGGTGTCACAAAATTAAGTAGTGAAAACCTATGTCATATTTATCACAAAAATTTTCATATACCAATTGTGATTTTAAGATATTTTACAGTTTATGGACCGAGACAACGACCTGACATGGCATTCCACAGATTAATTAAACAAATGCTAGAAAATAAACCTGTCACAATATTTGGTGATGGAACGCAAACACGTGATTTTACCTATATCGATGACTGTATACGAGGAACCATAGCTGCTTTAGAGACAAGCGAACATATAGTAGGAGAAGTTATAAATATCGGTGGAACAGAACGATCTTCCATCTTAAATATCATTTCTACTCTAGAAAAAATATTAGGTAAATCAGCAAATAAAATTTTTCTAAAATCAATTCCTGGCGAACCAAAACAAACATGGGCAGATATATCTAAGGCTAATAAACTACTACAATATCATCCTGTTGTTTCTTTATCTAATGGATTGGAAGCAGAATATCAATATATAAAACAACTTTATAAAGGAGACTAGTTTATGAAAATCGCATATATATGTACTGAAAAATTACCTTCTCCAGCAATTAAAGGCGGTGCAATTCAAATGATGATTGATGGAGTATCCCCCTATATATGTCAAGAATTCGAACTCACTATTTTTTCCATCTCGGACCCAAGTCTTCCAAAACAATCAACACAAGACAATATTCATTACATGTATTTCCCTCAAATAGAATATGAGCAGAATGTTATAAAAGCACTTCAATCCAATACCTTTGATATTATACACGTTTTTAATCGTCCCAAAAATATCCCCCTATATAAACAAGCCTCTCCAGACAGTAAATTTGTATTAGGCCTTCATAACGATATGTTTGCTGAACACAAAATATCCATTCCTGAAGGCAACCTAATTATTGAAATGGTTACAGCTATCGTTACTGTTAGTAACTATATTAGAGAAACAGTAATCGAACGATTTCCACATGCTGAACATAAAATTTCGATTGTCTACTCTGGTGTAAACATAAAAACATCTCCTCCAATTTGGACACGCAAAGGACAAGAAATTAGAAATGAATTTCGGACGAAATACGCTATCCAAGATAAAAAGGTGATTCTATTTGTCGGTAGATTGACCAAAAACAAAGGACCAGATATACTCATCCATGCTATGAAAGAGATTATTAAAGTCCATAAAGATACGGTACTCGTTATAGTTGGAGGTAAATGGTTTAGTGATAACAGAGTAAATAAATATATTAAAAAATTGCATAAACTCGCTAAACCTATTAAAGAACACGTGATTTTCACTAAATTTATTCCAGCGGATCAAATTCATAATATATTTTTAATGGGAGACATATTTGTTTGCAGCTCGCAATGGCATGAGCCATTAGCACGTGTTCATTATGAAGCAATGGCTGCCGGAACCCCTATCATTACAACAAACCGTGGTGGAAATGCAGAAGTTATAACAGATGAACATAACGGCTGCTTAATTGAACAATATAATAACCCGAAAGAGTTCTCTAGGCTTATCCAAGGTTTGCTATCTCAACCAGAATTCGCAAAATTGATAGCTCAAAATGGCAGGCAGATTGTTGAAAAAAACTTTACATTTAAGCATACAGCTAATAAATTAAAACAAGTATATAGGCAAGTTATTATACCAACAAACCAACCTGTAACAAATCTAATGCGGCCACTTAAAATTCAAATTATATAAAATGAAACTTTAACCAGTGTTTTTCCCCCACTGGTTATTAGTTGCACCACTCGGGCTTTTACGGGCAGTTAATGCGTGAAAGTTAAACCTACTGACAAATACATTTATCCTTTACAGAACCACAGCAACTAAATTCGCTCTTTACTTCAATCTCTCATTTAGTATTTTTATTTCATAAAATAAACAAAAATATAAGAAAAATCCCCCTATATATTAGGGGGGATTTTTCTTATGCATCGTCCTCTTCGTCTTCTTCGTCTTCTTCGTCTTCTTCGTCGTCCTCTTCGTCGTCTTCTTCGTCCTCTTCGTCTTCTTCGTCTTCTTCGTCGTCCTCTTCGTCCTCTTCGTCCTCTTCGTCTTCTTCGTCTTCTTCGTCTTCTTCGTCCTCTTCGTCTTCTTCGTCCTCTTCGTCCTCTTCTTCTTCGTCGTCTTCTTCGTCTTCTTCGTCCTCTTCGTCCTCTTCTTCTTCGTCGTCTTCTTCGTCTTCTTCGTCCTCTTCTTCTTCTTCTTCGTCAGTAAAGGTTATTTCTGTTTCATCAATATATTGAACTTCTACTTCTACACCAGTATGTCCACCAGATTGAATAACTTCAGCCAAAAGTTTTAATACCTCTTGTATATCTTGATCAGAATTAATATTAAAGCCATTCTCAAAATCTATTTTTATTTTTGCTCTTTTTACATCAGCCATTTACATAACTCCTTCCTTATTTGACTTATATTTAAAATATGCTAGAAAGTAAAAAATGATTGTTGTAATTGCGGACTTTTCATTATTCTTTTTCCATGAAATGTTTTAAAATTCCAGCTATCCACGGTCTTTTTAATGGCTCGTTAGGTGTAATAATTTGTATTTTTATTTTTGGTTTTTCTGGTTCAGTAGTACTTAAATCCGATTGTACGGCTTCCTCTTCAACGATTTGAATATCTTCATCATTTATTTCATCTACAATGTCCTTAACTATTGTGTTTGTTTTACTGCTTATTGTTTCTAACTCTAGTAATCCAACTGTTGGTAACTCCACTAATTCTATGTCTTTAATAATCGCTAAATTCTCTAATATAGATGATTCATCAAGTACAATGTCTTTTTGCTTCTCTAATGTTTGCTCATATTCTGACATCTCCCATCCCATTGGTCCTGGTGGAGAAAACATAAATTTTTCTAAATTTAAAATAGGTATGACTATTTCTTCCGGTTCTAATTTCATTTTCTTCCTCCTCCACTTTTATTCTTGATTTCGTCATAAATATCTGAAAATCGAGATAAAAATTCCTCTTTAGAATCTTCCAGTGCAATTATATTTTGTAACGCCCAAATATATTTTTCATCAGACCACGAACGCTTTTGCCCTAAATAATATTTATGTGCAATCGAACATACTAAATGGGGAAACGTTAAATCCGTCCAAAGTATGCGATATTGTTTTTCTGATAATGGATTTTCTGAATCATAAGCACTCAGCATATGAATCACTGAATTAACATCCCAAACTGACATTTTTTTCATTACTTTATTTAAAATGATACGTAAATCTCTTACTGGTAAATCATTTGTAATAGAATGTAACTCTTTCATAAAAACAGCATCATCTATTTCCTCAAATCTTGCCAATGTAAAATCTTGTTGACAAAAACCTTTAGATGCAATTACTTGCTTTGTCCATTCGTTATAAAATGGTTCATCAATTTCTTGTAATGCCCTTTTGGCACGAGCTATCATTTTATCAACATATTCTAAAAACATTGTTGAAAACACATCATTAGGATAAGATTGTGCAATTCTTTTGTTTCCTTCTAATTCTTGTAATTTCCACCTATATAACTTATGCCATTTTCCTAATCGACTTCTCATTTTACTTTCTTGATGTGGGATATATCCTTCTGATGCTTGATGAAACTTACCTGCATATATAAGCACTTTTTCCATTTGTTCTTTATTATAATAGATTACTTCTTTTCCTTGATGTTTATCATATAATACATATGCATACTCATCAGCTCCAATACAAACCCCTCCTCTATTTGTTTTATGCATTTTTGTAATTGGCAATCCTTTTTGAAAAAGATGTAAATGTGCTCCAGCAATAAATAACATTCTTTTCGGTTTCATATGTGCTTGTTTTAATATTTTTAACCCTTCATTTGTCTCCACTTCCCAAACAGTTCTCCCACTTCTACTTGATTGCAGAATAATATTATTTACCTCAAATGGATAAAAACTAAGGATTCTATTTAAATGTTCTTTCTCTAATCCAGCTATTTCTTCCAATTCTCTTCATCCTCCTCTTGAATTCTATAGCACTTCCTTATATACTCCAATTAAATTCATGGCAACGCGATTCCATCCAAAATCCTTTTCAACTTTCAAACGTCCATATTTCCCCATTTGTTCTCTTTTAGATTCATTATTTAATAGACTAATAATTTTCTCTGCGTATGCATCAGGATTCTCGAAATCATTAACAATATAACCATTCTTTCCGTCTTCAATTACTTCAGGATTACCACCTCGATTACTAGTGATAATTGGTAACCCTGCCGCCATTGCTTCATAATGTACTCTGGCAAGAGGTTCTTGCCACTGAGAAGAACAAACGAAAATATCTGACATAGTGTACAGTGTTGGAATATCCTTAGGCTTAACAAATTTAATAAAGATTACATTATTTTGAAACATTGCTCCCAATGTATATAAATGTTTTACATAGTTGTTTACATTGTTATCACCAAACCATTTTGATCCAATAAAAACCATTACAATATCTGGGTTTTTTTCGATAATTTTAGGGAGAGCTTGTAGCAAAATATGAGGTCCCTTCACTTTACTCAGGCGTCCAACAAACAAAACCACCTTTTTATTTTGCAAATTCAACTCTTTCTTTACATAACGTTTAACTTCTTTTCCATTTATAGTCCAATCCGGATAATATTCATTTAAGTCTACACCTGAATATACTGTTTTTGTTTTAGACTGTGCTGTCTTAAAGCGCGAGGTAATCGTTTCTCCTATATAATCACTCACTGTTATAATTTTCGAAACGGCTTTAATACATGCTTCTCCTTCTTGATCACTCATCTTTTCATACGCGAACATTTCATTATGCACACTTAATACAAATTTTGTCTTTGTTGCCACTTCACTTAAAAACGTAATCCAATTAGGGCGATTACATAAATGAATCACATCATATTGTTCATTTCTCAAATGTTCAAGAATATCATGAAGATACCCCTCTTCTGCAAAACGTATATATCTTACACCACCATTTTTTTCTTCCGTTTTTAAATTTGGATCCGTTATGGAGATAACTGTTACATCATTTCCTTTAGAGGCAATAATGGTGGCGACGGAATCTATATAAATTTGAATAGCCCCCCCTCTCACGGCAGGTACAGGTAGCTTTTCAGTAGCAATTATTGCAATTTTCATTCTTTACCCTCCCTATTTCATAAAAATATAATTCTTTTCAGTATATGTTACGGAATAAGTTTTATCTTTGTGAATTATTCATTGTTTTTTCTATTCTTTACAATTAAATTAGGAAAAACATCACTTTTTTGTTTTATAGGCGAATGTCTCAAACAAAAATGACCATGCACCATAAAGTAATAAGAGAACACAAAAGGATGGTGACATATTTGGAAATTCACAATGAGGAAACGGAATATATACTATCACCTGAAGAGGAGCAAAAATTAATATCATTAGCAGAAAACATGATTAAACATTGGGATATTCATACAACTACAATCGAACTTATACAAGGTGGGCAACTTGCTCTAGTGTGGAAAATTCATACTTCAGATGGACCATTTTGTTTAAAAAGAATTCATCGACCTGAAAAGAAAGCTTTATTTTCAATTCATGCTCAAGATTATCTTTCTAAAAAAGGCATGCGTGTTCCAAATATAATTCCTAATAAAAAGGACCAACTCTATACAAAACACGGTCCATTTTTATTTGTTTTATACGAGTGGATTGAAGGTAGACCTTTTGAACTGACTATGCAAGAAGATCTTGAAATGATTATGAAGGGATTAGCAGATTTCCACTTAGCTTCTATTGGTTATAAGCCACCACCAGGTATACCTATCTTTACAAAATTAGGTCGTTGGCCTAATCATTATATTAAAAGATTTCAACAGATGGAGGTTTGGAAAAACCTATCTGAAACCTTGATTGATGACCCTTTTTCACAACTATACTTAGCTGAAATCGATCCTTTTATTACAGAAGCAAAACTTACGTATCAACGTTTATTAGAGTCTGAATATCAAAAGTGGACAGAAGAATTACGAGCATCCCCCAATTTATGTCACCAGGATTATGGAACAGGAAATTCTTTACTGGATACGAATAATCAAATTTGGGTAATTGATTTAGATACCGTTTCGTTCGATCTACCGATTCGGGATTTACGCAAAATGATTATTCCTTTATTAGATACAACAGGTACATGGAACGAAGAACAATTTAACATTATGATTAATGCATATGAATCAGTTTCTCCTTTAACAGCCGAGCAAAAAAAAATCATGTTTATTGATATGCTATTTCCCTACGAATTATATGATGTAATCCGTGAAAAATACGTCAGAAAATCACCATTACTTGCTGCTGAACTCACTGAAGCTATGGAGTATGAAAGAATAAAATCAAAAGCGTTAAACATATTAATAAATGAATTTTAAGCCACTTGATCGTCCGATATGATATCATCCGCAAACATAATCTAGCTATCCTTAATAATAAAATGAGGTTAAGGAATCTTTCTTATATTAATAAAGTAACGTATATTCTACTGTGGTACATGTGAAAATTATTTATGGAGTTGGATATAAGAAAATAAAGTTATATGTGTTAAATCACACCAAATTATTCATTAAATCGTATACGCTTATAGTATTTAAATTTGATGTATATAAATAAAAAGCATGACATAAAATTGTCATGCTTTTTTCCATCAATAACTTCTTTAGATTTAACCTTTTACAGAACCCTTCACTCAGAAAAAGACTTCTTTACTTGTTAACAAAAAATAAATCTTTCCCTTTTGTTTTTGAGATTAATCAAACCATTTGTCTCCATCAGAAATCCATTTATTGTTATGTAAATCAAAACATTCATCATAATCATGAAAACTAAAGTAGGACGGTAATTTAACACTCGTACCACCTGCTTTGTTCCAGCACATAGCAAACCATTCCACTATAGCTTTCTTTTCAATTTCTGATAACTCCCCATCATTTTCTTCATAAAATTCCCAAAATTCGTCTGATTCGTCGTCATGGAATTTATAATATTCCACATCATCTATCAAATCGTGACTACCAGAAAAGACACCGCTATCCATTCCTTCATAAAAAACTTCATTTGCTCCTCTATCCATCGAAAACATGACAATTGACATTTCAAATGACTGAACAAAAGCTGTGAAATCTATTATATCTATCCCTTCATAATAATTAAACCGAAGTGTCTCTCTAATATTTCTAATCAAATCAATCGATTTTTCTTCAAGCCCTTTTTTTAAAGAATTTGTATAATTTTCTATTGTAAACAAATTATCTCCCCTAAATATTGCGTCTATTCAAATTACAAAAATTACATTAAAAGGTTAATCTTAACTTCTTTACATATGTAGCGAAAATACTTTTTACAGTTTCGAAATTGTGAGCGAATGTATTGTCTCCACTTAATGACGTGATAACAGTTAATCCTGCTGCTTTAATAAAATGTTTTACATCTACGGGCATAATAATAGCCTCCATTAATTTAGTTACGCTAATTATAACAGAAGTTTTACCACTGAAACACGGAAGAAATAAAACAGTTCTCCAAAATGAATCTCTATTCTCAACCTATATCGGCCACAGTTCCTGAAAGGCACGACATATAAATAAAAAAGCTGTCCTAATCAAGGACAGCTTCAAAATATGTATCTTTACACTTCAATTGATTTACCGTCTTCAACGATATGGTAAAGTAAGTGAGCTAAATGATGAATTGGACCATACTCTTCCTCTTCTTCATTTGTTTCACCTTGGAATTCAAGATCATTTAAGTATAATGCTAAAAATTGATAGTATAGTTTTAAATCAAATCCGTAGCAAGCACTTGGTTCTTCATGATCTCCTTCATATTGTAACATTAAGTATTGATCATTTCCTTCTGCATCTTCTGCATCAAAGAATACGAAGAAGCCAACGTTTGTATCTAAATCAAATAGATGACGAGTACCTTTTTCTGTTGCTTTATTGAAGTCCTCTTCACTTAATTTATGTACTGTTGTCGCTTTTGCATTATCTTCTTGATGGAAATTTACTGTGAATGATTTCAATGCTGACACCTCCTGATTGTATAACAGTAGCATAACATATAAAATGGACTGCTTACAAATGTAAACAGTCCACCTATCTTCATTTCCGGATTGCTCGCAACAGAAAACTCACGATGAAGATTAAAATAATCGCACCGATTAAAGCTGGAATAATCGCAAAGCCACCAATAACAGGACCGAATTTTCCAAGTAATAACGAACCAAGCCAAGAACCGATAATACCAGCAATAATATTACCAATTACACCGCCCGGTACATCCTTTCCAGTGATTAAACTTGCAAACCATCCTAATATACCACCGACGATTAAATACCAAATCATATCATTACCTCCTATATATTTAACCTATAAAAATATAATCTGAAACAATTGCTTACCATTAGTTATGTTTCATTTTTCGTAAGTTATTCGTCTTATGAAAATCATTCTAATCTGCTCAACCTATTAAGGACAATCTGGCTTCAATATTGTTCTCATAAATTCGTCTTTAAACGCTTGATAATTAAATCCAACGGCAATTCTTTGTATAGGACGATTATCAAATGTCGTTGGCTCAGCTATTTTTCTAAAATCTGCAACACTTTGACCTCTCGTTACATCGTTCGTCGTACTAATCCAAACTGATGATTTTTTATATTCAAAAATATCATCAGTTATAAAAGAAATGAACGGAAGTAAATCGTGAATCGGACTCCCAGCAATACCTGGATATTCTTTTTTATAAAAATTTTCAAAATAAAAATCAATCATTGGTTTAATAAGTTTCGCCTGTCCTGTCCCTTCTTTATCAATAATATCGACCATTTCAGGAGTAATAAGTGCTGCTTGCGTTACATTTAACGGATATATAGTAGCATTCTTTGCATATTTCATTACGATATTTGCCGCAATTGGATCACCGTAAAAATTAGCTTCAGATACTGGTGTAACATTACCTGGAAATAGAAAAGCACCGCCCATTATATAATAGGAACATACTCGATTCATTAAATTTGGATACAATAAAAATAATGTTGCAAGTGTCGTTAATCGTCCCGTCGCCACAATAATAATATTTTCAGGACAAGGCTCAATTAATTTAATCAATTCGCAAAAATTTTCGCTGTTACAAATTCTCATTTTCGGTGGAATAATTGGACCTAAACCGTGATCTCCATGAATTTCAGGGAAAAATAAAGGTTCTTCAGCTGTCATCGGTCTACTGGCACCTTCAATAATCTTCACTTCTGTAGCATAGTATTTTTCTAAAAAATACACATTTTCCATTACAATTTCTCTTGATACATTTCCATACTCTGCAACAATACCTATAATATCTAATTTGCATGTTTTATTCGCATAAATTAACGTTACTGCATCATCAATTCCAAAATCTCCGAAAAAGATTATTTTTTTATTAACTTTCCTCACCCCTCTCCAGCATAATCTACTATCATTATTATGCGAAAAAGACAAGGCGGTGAAAAAGAGATAATTAAAAAAGCCGCCTATTTATTATTTATTGGCGACTTCAATCTTTTTATAAGATAAATATGCTAGTACACTTTTGCTTGAATCATATTTCGGATTATTCCCTTTTCTCGGTTCTCTCATATGTGTTTTTTCAAACCCAGGAATATCAGGCATTCTTTGCAAAAATTCAAGCATTTCTTCCTCAGTTCCTTCAATACGTACACGAATCATTATTGCTATTCCTCAATTCTCATTTTCTCTGTACTAAGTATATCGTACTTCAGAAAGTCTGCAAGAAATTTATCTTTTTAATGTTGAACTTTTTTTACAGACGAACAGTGCCATTTCAGTATAGAACGACTCTACTTTATTATTATCAAAGTGAATGTTGAAGAATTCCTGCATTTCGTTTGATGTTTTCATCATACATTCTGTTAACTTTAGACGCTTTTGCACAGGCACATCCATCATATTGCACCACCAGTCAAAATCAAACTTTTTGTCAAAAGTAAGACATGACTGCATTTGTAAACCATGTTTTTCTAATAAAGTAATCCATTCTGTTTTTTTCAAAGCTCGTTCATGGCTTGGATCACGTTTCTTTTCGATAAAGTTATAAAATGTATCAAACTCATTATTTTCTGGTGAAACATTATCAATTAATATAAATAATCCTTCATCCTCTAACGTTCGATGTACTTCAAAAATAAATTGCGAAGGGTCAACAAAATGATGTGCTGCAATTCGGCATGTAATTGTATCAAAAGATTCTTCAGCAAATGGTAACCTTTCTGCATGTCCTGCTACAAAAGATACGTTTTCATGTCCGTTCCCTATTATAAAACCTTTTGCCTTTTCTAACATTTTTTCTGTTAAATCAAGAGCGACTACCTCTTTAAACATTGGGGCTAAGAAATTAGCAACATGTCCACCACCAGTAGCAATATCAAGAAGACGAGTATTATGACGAGCTTCAACTTGCTTAACTACATATTGTAAATCCGGTCCATTTGCATGTATTTTACTTTTCACATACTTTTCTGCATTACTACCAAATTGTTGTTTCACAAGCTCTTCTTTACTCATTTTTATCAACTTCTTTCTATAAGTATTCATATAATTAATAAGTTCTCTTTATATAATTTCAAATCCTCTTTTAGGCTCCATTCCTTGTATAAGAATACTAGTAACCCCAAAACATAACTCTTATGTTTTTAATTACAAAACAAAAAAGGTTACGAGAACTTATCCCGTAACCTTGAAAAACATCTCTTACATTAGAGTGCATACATTTATGTCTAAAAAATTTATATCCTCCTTTAACTTCATAAGAACTTCCACTTCCTTATAAGTAGCCTCTCTCGCATACAATCCAAATTGATCCATACCAACCCATATCCATCCTGGAGTATCATAAAGTATATCTATGTTGAAATGATGCAACTTAGTAAGTTCTGATCTAATAAACCTGTCCCTACTAGCGATTTGCTTATCTATTAAACCATATTCTTTCCCATTGTCAGAAAGCGCTATAACCTTTCCTATTAGTGGATGTTCACGAACAATAAAGTGATATTCCTTTTCATCGATATTCGCCACAATCGTACGAGAATTGGATACATCAAATCCAGAATTCAGTACATTCATATCGATCAGCTCCTTTATTGTTTTCATTAACATCATAACAAATGAATATTTAAATAATATTAATATAATGTAAAAAATATAAAGGCTGACTTCCCTTTAGAAATCAGCCTTTACACGTTATTCGTCTTTAAATTCTTTACAAAATTTCATAATACTTCTTTCTCTTCATCATTTCCGGAAACTAAATTCCCTAAAACATCCGCAGTAACTTCGACTACAAATTCACAAATCCCTGCTACAACTTCTCCAATTACTTCCTCCATCTTTCCACCCCCTTGTTTTATGGAACTTATTTGTAGTATAGGAGATATTGGTTAATTTTAACTATCGGAAAAAGTGACAAAAACATTACAGATTTGTAAGCTATTTCAATGTTTTTTGAATTTATACTTCTCCTATTTGAAACTTTAAGTATTATTAACAACCAGATAGGTCATCATAATATAAAGTATTTAAGAATCCTAATTTAAAGGAGGCGTGTAAAATATACTACGTAAAACTAATTAAAGGTCAATCTTTCTATGCTTTTGATCATCGTTTCTTAATATCTCAAGAAGAAGCGGTTTCGGAAAAGATTTTTAATCACTTACGCCGTAATGAATTCTTTGAAGTGCGTAAAGAAGAATATTCTGCCTAAAGTATGAAAAGCATCAAAAAATGACTCTCATAATTGGGATTTTTTCTTGATGCTTTTATATTATCTCCCTCTATTCAACATTACTCCTTAATTTTCTTAAAATCTTATAGTATATGTCCAAGCTAATTCATCGTTACCTTCATATTTTAGTATATGAGGAGGTGACGAATATGACTCATATCATTGATTACCAAGCTACTCAACCTTTAAATAAAACCGGTGAAACAACTTTTGTAATTCCCCATTCCCCAGAAAAAGCAATTCTAGCAAATATTAAATTAAAAATTTCAAGAAGAGATGCACGTAATAATCGAGTTGAATTAATTGCTACAGTTGGAGTTGAAGGTATAACTGAGATTTCACAAGTTTTATTCCGAATTTTCCGTGACAATACAGAAATCTTCAACGCTCAAGTAGGGATTGAATCTACAGATTCTGAGCAATTTTACGCGCAAACATTTCAAGCTATAGATCAAAATGTTAGCTGCGGGACTCACGAATATTCATTAACTGTAGAAAACCTTACTAGTGGTGCAAGTGCAAATGTTGTTGGTCCACTATCTTTTAGCGGTTTAGCTATTGGACAAGATCATAAGTGTTGCTAAGTAAATTTGTTGTTTAATTTTGTATTTCAAAAAAGCGAGACGTAGTATATACGTACTCGCTTTTTTATTTTCTCTATATTTATTCTTGCGTTCAATTAGTATTTAATCATAATTTTTCACATTTCGATTTACATATTCCTTCAATTAAAAAATCAAATTTTTAACAAATCAAAAATATTGAAATCCATTTATGAAACACGTAATATAGACTCTGACTCTAAAAAAGTTCGTACAAAACACTATATAAATAAGGAGGTTTTATATACGAGTTTTTCATTTTAAAAGACAGAGAGGTTTTATATTATGTGGCGTAACAAAAACGTTTGGATTGTTCTAATTGGGGAGTTTATTGCTGGTCTAGGATTATGGCTTGGTATACTTGGTAACCTGGAATTTATGCAAAAATATGTCCCTTCTGATTTCATGAAATCAGTTATATTATTTATCGGACTATTAGCAGGAGTTCTAGTCGGTCCTATGGCTGGCCGTGTCATCGATCAGTATGAAAAGAAAAAAGTTCTTCTATATGCTGGCTTCGGTCGGGTTTTAAGTGTTATTTTTATGTTTTTCGCTATTCAATATGAAAGTATCGCCTTTATGATTGCATTTATGATTGCACTTCAAATTTCAGCTGCATTTTATTTCCCTGCATTACAATCTGTAATTCCTCTAATCGTTCGTGAGCATGAGTTATTACAGATGAACGGTGTACATATGAATGTTGGTACAATCGCTCGTATTGCGGGTACTTCACTAGGTGGAATTCTTTTAGTTGTAATGAGTTTACAGTATATGTATGCCTTCTCAATGGCAGCATACGCTTTATTATTCCTCTCAACTTTCTTCCTACAATTTGAAGATAAAAAGTCAACTACATCAAGTAAACAATCAGCTAAAGATAATAGCTTTATGGAAGTATTTCGTATTTTAAAAGGAATTCCTATTGCTTTTACAGCACTTATATTAAGTATTATCCCTCTATTATTTATAGCTGGATTCAATTTAATGGTTATTAACATTAGCGAAATGCAACACGATCCAACGATTAAAGGATTCATATATACAATTGAAGGTGTAGCATTTATGTTAGGTGCCTTCGTTATTAAACGTTTATCTGATCATTTCAAACCTGAAAAGTTACTATATTTCTTCGCAATTTGTACCGCTTTTGCACACCTTTCATTGTTCTTTAGCGATATAAAATGGATGGCTCTTACATCGTTTGGTTTGTTTGGCTTTAGTGTCGGCTGTTTCTTCCCTATTATGTCGACAATTTTCCAAACGAAAGTAGAAAAAAGCTATCACGGCCGCCTCTTCTCATTCCGTAATATGTTTGAGAGAGTTATGTTCCAAATTGTCTTACTTGGAACTGGCTTCTTCTTAGATACGATCGGGTTACAATATATGGTTCTCATTTTCGGAGTCATTTCATTGTTAATTATTTTCATTTCCCTATCTAAACAGAAACAATATGAAAAACAACCTTCGCAATCTGCGAATTTATAAAACTAATACTTCTTAAGAATGGATCCAGTATTTTAATATGGCTCCATTCTTTTTCAATTTCTAGGATTGAAATTTATATGCTTTGTATAGTTCCAATTTTTAAAGGAGTATCCCCTACTACTTTCGAATACAATAAATTATAGATTCTTCAAAAAGGAGCTGTGGAAATGTCTGCTGGTATCCAATTATTAATTACCCTTCTGTTTTCATTCGTTATGTTTGGCGCCCTTAATTTTTTAGCCATTTCCTTATCTCAAAATAACTTTAAAAGAAGGATTGTGGCGGGTTTCGTATTTTTACTGCTGACTCCCGTTGTTTTTTTGACAACTTTAACCTTTGCTTCTATTTTCGACAAAAGTGTGTTTGGATCTGCTACTTTAGCATTTATCATGGCTACTATATATATTTTAAATGGGCTAATCGTCCTTATTTCCTCTACTTTTATCCCCCAAAAAGCATAATAAAATATATCCTGCTAGGCATGAATACTAGTATTACGCTAGATTCATGCCTTTTATTTTTCACTATGCTTTTCCAAATTTTTATGCGAAATTAAGTATTTCTTTAAAAAAATTTAAACTTTATTTATTACAATATCCCTATCGTATTCGCACGTTTATTAACAATAGTATGAAAGGAGCACAAAATGAAAAAGTTTCTACTTACAATAGCTATACTAGTCGTCCTACTTAGCGGATGCAGCAATAACGATATATACGGTTCTTGGGAAGTTGTTGACAACAAAAACGGTCAATGTCCTGTATTATATAAATTTGAAACAATTGTAAAAGAAGAAAAGAAAGAAAAGGTTGTTCAAAATTTAGTAGAAATGCAAACAACAAAGAAAAAAGAAGATTTATATAAAGGTTCGTTTGTGAAAAATTCTAATGTATATCACATTGATTATGGTAACTCTTTTACATCGGATCAAACTTTGAAAGTTGTCGATAATAAATTAAATGTATACTTTATAAACGTAGAAAAGATGTGTACTTATAAAAAAACAAGTGATTAACTATATGTATTTTACAAAACCGCAAAATATATTTTTGCGGTTTTCCACTATAGATGTTTTCTTATAAAAATATGTACCCTTTTAAATCCTTTAATTATAATATAAAATTGATTAACAATTTTTTTATTGTGAGGTGCTTTTTGAAAAGCTTAAGTTTTTTAATTATATCAAAAGTTTGTTCCGTAACCCTTATTTTATGGAATGCTATTTCATTCTATGAAAAATATACTACTGCGAATTCATACTATTGGATTAGTGGCATACTTGGTATAGTTTTCGTATTCTTTTTAATACAAAACATCCGAGATATTATAAACAAAGATTATAAAACATCATAACTGTTATAGAAAAATATATAATGGTGTAATCCTCCCTCTAAAATTGTCAATCGTTTTAATTTTCATAAAAAAATGATAAAATGTAAACATGTGTTTTCAGAATAATTAAAAACGCAGAAAGAAAACACTGTTTTTAGGAGGGGTTTTGATGACTTACACGTTAGCAACTAGAATGAAAGCATTCCAATCTTCTATATTTAGTGAATTAGGGGCCTATAAAAAAGAGAAAATTGCAGCAGGTCATAAAATGATCGATTTAAGTATCGGGAATCCTGATATGCCTCCTGCTGATTTCGTAAGAGAAGCAATGGTACATACGGCGAGTGAAAAAGAAAGCTATGGATACACATTAACAGGCATACAAGAATTTCACGAAGCTGTAACTGAATATTACAACAACACTCATAACGTTATATTAATTGCTGAAAAAGAAGTTTTATTATTAATGGGTTCACAAGACGGACTCGTTCATTTACCGATGGTTTTTGCAAATCCGGGAGATATTATATTAGTTCCTGATCCAGGATATACGGCTTATGAAACAGGAATTCAAATGGCCGGCGCAACATCTTACTACATGCCATTAAAGAAAGAAAATGATTTCTTACCTAACTTAGAAGTTATCCCTGAAGAAATTGCCAATAAAGCTAAGATGATGATTTTAAACTTCCCAGGGAATCCAGTTCCAGCAATGGCTCATGAAGATTTCTTTAAAGAAGTAATCGCATTCGCGAAAAAACATAATATTATCGTTGTCCATGATTTTGCTTATGCTGAATTTTATTTTGATGGCCAAAAGCCAATTAGCTTCTTATCTGTACCTGGCGCAAAAGAAGTTGGCGTTGAAATTAATTCTTTATCTAAAAGTTATAGTTTAGCTGGTAGCCGTATTGGTTATATGATTGGTAACGAAGAAATCGTCGGTGCGCTTACGCAATTTAAGTCTAATACAGATTACGGCGTGTTTTTACCAATTCAAAAAGCTGCATCCGCTGCATTACGACACGGCGCTTCTTTTTGTGAGAAAAACCGTGGAATTTACCAAGAACGTAGAGATACTTTAGTAGATGGATTCCGCCAATTTGGCTGGAATGTCGATAAACCCGCTGGGAGTATGTTCGTTTGGGCTGAAATTCCGAAAGGATGGACCTCTCTAAAGTTCGCTTATGCACTTATGGATCGTGCGAATGTCGTTGTCACACCAGGTCATGCTTTCGGTCCTCACGGCGAAGGCTTTGTACGTATTGCACTAGTTCAAGATAAAGTAGTATTGCAAGAAGCAGTTGAAAACATTAAAAATAGCGGTATTTTCTCTATTGAAAAAATAGAAGAATTAGTTAAAAATTAATAGTAACTCCCCTGCTTAACTTTAGCAGGGGTATTATTATTCCTGGAGGTACGGTATGAATATTAAAGATACTCTTCCCCATCGCTATCCATTTTTAATGGTTGATAAAATTACAAACGTTAAAGAATCACAATCAGCTACAGGATACAAACTAATTACAAATAACGAATGGTTTATTAATGAAAGTCAAAACTACATGCCTCATATGTTAATTGTAGAAGCACTTGCCCAACTTAGTGCTTTTGTAAGTACAGGTGAATCTGAAGGACTTGGTTTCCTCTCCTCTTTAGATGGGGTGGAATTTCATGCAAATGCGTATCCTGGTGATAAACTTGACTTACATTATGAATTAACACGTAACAGACGAGGTTTTATTCTTGGAAAAGGAATTGCCTCTGTAAACGGTCAATCAATCGTTACCATTGAAAAGCTATTAATATATCAAGCTGATTAAACATATTACATAGTAAGGAGTAGGAAAATGCGGAATGTTGTTGGTATTGATGCTGGGGGAACATTAACAAAAATTGCTTACTTTAACGAAATGAACAAATTAGTTTTTGAAAAATTTTATTCATATGAACAAGAAAGAATTATAGAATGGCTTCATAATAATAATTCAATTACACAATTATGCATTACAGGTGGTAAAGCTAAACAGTTAGAACAACTACTTTCAGGTTCATATGAAATAGTAGAGTTAAACGAGTTTGAAGCTACTTTAGCAGGAGTACGATACATACTAAAAGAAGAAAAACGTGCTATTAACAACTTTGTATTAACAAATATCGGTACAGGTACTTCCATTCACTACGTTCACGACAAGCAATACGTTCGCGCTGGTGGAACTGGAGTTGGCGGTGGTACTATTATGGGTCTTTCAAAACTATTAACAAATATAGATCATTTTGAAGATGTGATTCCGCTTACGAAAATTGGTTCAAGAAAAAGTCTAGATATTACAGTTGGAGATATTTATGGCGGGATTCTCTCCCCTATTGATAATAACTTAACTGCTAGCAATTTCGGAAAAGCGACCATTACAGACTCAAATTATAGTAGTTCAGATATACTCGCTACCGTTCAAGGACTTGTCGGTGAAGTCGTCACAGCATTAAGCCTTCAATTCGCCGAAGCGAAAAATATTGACCATATCATTTACATCGGTTCTACTCTATGTAATAACGTACATCTTCAAAATATTATTAGTAGCTATACAGAATATCAAAACAAAATACCAGTCTTTTTACGAGACGGCGGTTATAGTGGTGCGATTGGTGCTTTACTTCATGGTATGAAATAAAAAAGCTGACTTTTGTCAGCTTTTTTTGCAATGGTACTTCAAATTCAATAATTGATTCTCCGTTCTTACCAATTCGTTCCACACTAATTCTATTTATTACACACTTCAACTTCTCATGAAAACTAGGAATCTCCTTCGCTATTTCAGTTGCTAACTCAGGGCTACTTTCTCTTCCGACTGTTACATGCGGTATGTACGGAATGTCTCTTTTTAAAAATCGTAATAAGGGGCCTGTATACAATTTTTCATGTAGTTTTTCTATTTGTTCTTTCCCCTTTTCAACTCCTAAAAACAAATAGTCTCTCACACTTGTTATACGACTTGCAAACTCAATTTCAATTTCTCCTATCCCTTTTGCCAAATTCAAAATATGTGATTTCAGCTCATCATTCGAAATGGAACTTTCAAATGGAAATACAATTGTTATATGCGGTCGAATTAATCCGAATAAAGGATCATGCTTTTCTCTCATACTCTCTATTTCATCAATGGGCATGTTATGTAAAAACAGTAGAATTGTACGCATCTCTTTCTCCTCCACTTAGTATACTTCTTTTATTTCTGTTTTTTTTAATCATAAAACAAGAACATCGCCTCTTCAATAACAACAGGTGAAAGTTACCAAAATCTATTTCATGAAATTCATTAAAACGACTGCATATGTTTGTTATACTGAACGTCGGACTAAATCCCATTATTTTTAGGAGGACCATAATTAAGTAAAAAAGAAAAAAAACCTAGTTAGCAAAACAAGCTATAGCTAAACTATATACTTCCTCCCCCATTATCGTAACTAGTAAAGAGGGTTATGCAGCTATTGATAAAGAGCATATTCAACTGTTCAAATTCATATCAAAAACGAAAGAAATCTCAAGTATAGCAATATATGACTTGAAAGAATTCGATACACTTTCAATTGACCAATACTTAATTAAAGCTGTTATGATGTTTAAAAGCATACATAAAACATTTGAGTTTATTCCAACCGAACAAACGAAAGATATCGAAAAACTTCTACAAACAAATACTTCTATTCAAATAGAAAAAATCAAACGTAAATGGTTTAATAAAATACTCGGATACCGTAGTCAAACAAAATGGAAAATGATTTTTGCTAGCGCAATATATTTGTTTTTTCTATTTACTGCATTTAGTGGTTTTACAGAAGAAAAGACAAAAGAAACTGCTAATGTAAAACAATCAAAAACTACATCAACAGCCTCAGAACAAAAAAAGACGATGACTAGTACAGAGCAACCAAAAGAAAATGTATTAAAAATGGCTGACGGCAAAAATGTGAATATGCTTATTTATGAACAATATGGCGTAAAATATCAATCTCATGAACCTACTGATATAGAATTTTCAAAAGATAAAACTGTTCTCGAACACTTTGAAAAAATGGCTCAAAAACATAACATGTCAGTCCCTGAATACATCGAAAAAGAGGATGAAATTGTAGCGGCTAATATTCAAAGAGAGAAAGAAGAACTTGCTAATAAACAAACTAAAGCGGACGTTACTAACTATAGCACTACCGATTCTTCTCAATCTAAAAAAATATACAAAATGTACTTAATCAATTAAATAATGACATTAATACGTGGAAATCAATGAGTGGTGATAATTTAACTCAAGCAGATATAACAGTTATTAACAATGATTTAAAACTTGTACTTGAACATGTTCAAGATTTAGAAGATGAAGTAGGATCGACTCCACAAACAGAGCAATTTAAACGTGCAGTAAATGCTCATATGAGAGCATTTGAAATTGGTTCAGCTAAAGATGTTTCGAAACTTGTATTACAAGCAAATAGTCTATAAAAATAAAAACTTCTCAAATGAGAAGTTTTTATTTTTATATCGCATGATTACTATTCTCGCGCCAAACTTTCCTAAACTTTATATAACACGCAATTCTCCACGGAATAATATAAGATACTGCAACTACGTAAAATAATAAACCTATCGTTTGTTGATCTAAATCTACAATAAATTGTCTTGAACCATATCTTAAAACGACAAGTGCAATAAAAGTAATTAAAAAGGCAGCACTTTTTTTCGTATAAATATTCCCATCATCTCTCCGCTCATAATTTGTTAAAACTATAAGTGGCACAGCGAAAATTACACCAATGAATACCGCTATAATTACTTGTAATATAGCTGGATGTACGGGACCTAAAAACCATACAATACCTGGTGTTAAAAATAGTAATGGCCATAAAATACGTTTTCCCGATCCCTTTATTGGCTTGTGCATGGAGCGATAACGACGCCAAAAAATCAGCAATGCTATGCATAAAAAGACGGTTATTAATGAAGAAGTATCTCCCATTTACTCTTCCTTCTCTCTTGAAATAATTGAATTTATATCGTATCTTCAAACGAAACCTTACGAATAAATAGAGCGCTAATTACAATATATATGAAAATAAGAACAATCGAAACTGATATGAAATTAGGTATTTCTAGCAACATTTTACTATTAATAAATACCAATTCTTTTATTCCTATTCCTGCATACATTGTACTCGCCAATCCAAATAAAAATATAATACTAAAAGCTAATCCAAACCAATTAAATCTCTTCTGAAAAATTGTTGTTGATTGAAATAAACAAGCTAATGTACTATAAAATATGAACTGCACAAAGAATTGTTCAATTGCATATGATCCGAAATTTATCTGTTCTGTTTTATAAAATGTACCTTGTAAAAATAAAACTTGAAGACCTGAAAACAATGCGGATTGCAATAAAATAAAACATATTGAACCAATCAAGAATTGCAATCTAGTGACACTAAACGAGACGACTGTAGGAAAAATATCAAGTTGAATAAGAAACACACTTATCACAATAAACATTACGATTGCAATTGATGAATTATTAAAGATATCGTGTAAAAATGCTACCTTTATTCCCTTTAAATCAGTTGCCGTCATTGTCCCTTTTATAAGTAATGCTACAGTCCAAAAGATAAGAATGGCTTTATAATGATATTTTATATGTAACTTCAACTGCTTCATTAACATCGTCATTTCACTTCACCACCCGTTATGTGAATAAATAGTTTTTGTAATGTAATTCTATCAATTACTAACCCTTCTTTTTCAAGAGAGTAATAATCTTCATTAGAAAGCTCTTCCCATATAACAGCAATCCCCTTATTTCCATAAACTTCTCGATTTATTACTTTTTTATTGATTGCAAACTCGTCCACTTTATCTTTTTTCCCTGAAATAATATGACCTTGTTGTAATAAATCTTCCACTGATGATTGAACAACCAGCTTTCCTTCTTTTATGATGATTACATCTTCGATAATATTAGTTACTTCTTCTACTAAATGTGTTGATAATATAATGGTTCGTGGATACTCACCGTAATCTTCTAATAGTAAACTATAAAACAACTCACGATGTGCTGCGTCTAAACCTGTAGTTGGTTCATCAAAAATAGTAATTGGTGCTCTACTTGCTAATCCTTGAATAATTCCTACAACAGTTTGCATTCCGTGCGATAATTTATGGTATTTTTCTTTCAAATTAAGTTGAAATTTCCTAGCAAGTTCTTCAGCAAACTCTTGATCCCAGTTTTTATAAAACATATTACATAAATTAAAAATCTCTTTAACCTTATTATTTAGGTATGCAGCTTCTTTCACTTTAACAAAACAAATATTTTGCATCGCTTTACTATTTTCAAAAACATTTTCGCCAAATATAGATACACTTCCATTACTTGAAATAATTTGTCCTGCAAGTAAATTTAATAGTGTCGTTTTTCCTGCTCCGTTTCTACCGAGCAAACCATATATTTTATGCTCTTCCAATGAAATCGTTACTTCATTTACTGCTACTTTCTTTTTATATTTTTTCGTTAAATCTTTCGTTTCAAGTGCAATCATCCCTCTTTCCCCTCCTTCGTAATTTTGTGTATCATGTCCATCAATTCGTCTTTTGATATTTCTAGTACTTTTGCTTCTTCCCACACTTTAGGTAAATACTCGGTCATAAAAGTATTTTGTCTTTTTTTTAGTACGACTTCTTTTGCTCCCTTTGCAACAAACATTCCGATCCCTCTCTTTTTATATAAAATCCCTTCATCCACTAATACATTTACCCCTTTAGCTGCAGTAGCTGGATTAATTTGTAGCATTTTCGCAAATTGATTTGTTGATGGAACTTGTTCTTCTTCAAGCAATATGTCTTTTAAAATATCAGATTCAATCGTTTCTGCAATTTGTAAGTATATTAATTTATTTTGTTCTAGAGTAGGTTTCACAATTTCACCACCTTAGGTTCTTAGGTTCATTACTTATGTAATTAACCATATCACAACGTTATATTTTTTTCCATAATTTTCATCAAAAAAAAGAATCATTCGATACTGAATGACTCCCTTTAAAGAATGTCCGTATTTTCAATCGTTAAATAACCATCGCTTCCTCCATATCACTTAGATTCCCGCACAGGATGTTCATCAAAAAATTGCTTTCGAAAATCTTTATTATTAACTAACTTTTCTGTTTTTTCTTGATTACCGTAAAAGAAGTTCATTACGATTCCCTTATTCCATATAAGATCATCCTTTGGCAAATCATTAAATTCTTTATACAGTATGGGTAAAAGTTCTTCTCTTTCCAATGCAAAACTTTGATTTTCAATCTGAAACTCATACCCTTTCGCATTCGGTACTAAAACTGCAAGATAAATAGCATTAAAGAGAAAATTCTTCTTCATCGTATCCTTCCCATCAAACCAATACGTCTCAATCATTTCTTCTGTAAGATTTCCATTCTCTTTTGCACCATATTCCACTTTAATATTTTCATTTTCTAAATTTAAACTTTGAACTGTTTCACCACCAGGTAAGTTTGTAACAATCGCAATAACGTCGGAATTATTTCCAACGTATGTCCCCGTATATTTTTTAAAAGCCCCAAGTTCAATACGTGATATTTCTTTTATTTGTTCCCCATTAGAACAAGCGGTAACAACTAATAAAATTGTTAGCATAACACCTGCTATTCTATTCATATAGTTCATTAGACACCCCCAAGTTCTATTTATTATCCAATCTATACAATGTATCCCTTAAAAACCCTTTAAAATATACGCATTTTAATCAAAATTAAAAATTTTCAATTTTTATGTTTACAATTATCCATTAATTGTATATACTTACTAACGTAAGAAAAATATTCTAAAAGGAGGTCGAAGGAAATGATGAAATTACAATTACATGCTTTAACTTTAGCGTTAACTGCACCTGTGTTTTCTGGACAATTAAATATGAATTCGACCACCCTAATGGAGAATTGAAAATCGTACTTTATTTCTATTAATTCATAAATTCGCCACAGGAGGTCGTATACTTTCCTGTGGCTTTTTCACGCCCAGCCATAGGAGAACGATATCTTCCTGTGGCTTTTTTGTGCGATTTTTTAGTCTCATACATTATTTTTTAAAGAAAGGAGCAACATTCGATGACTATTAGCGTATTGTTTTTAAGTATTACGATTCAAAGAAATACACTTTCCAAAGTTGAAATTCTTCATAATGAGCAAATTGCAAAAGCTATGAATAATGTTAAGGAGCGCCAAGTGCTTTATTGTGATCACCTGTAATTCCTTTTCGAAAGGAGGAATTCGTCTATGACTTTTCATATTTTCTTTTTTACGACAGCACTTCAGAAAAAAACGTTATCTGAAGCTGAAATCTTACGTAAACAACAATTAAAACAAACTATGGATAAAATAACGGACATTAAAAGTTCGTATTATACACAAATGTATTAAAATTTTTTTAAAAGGAGCAATATCCTAATGAAATTTAAGGCTTTCTTTTTAACGATTACCATTCAAAAACGTAAACCTTCAAAAGCTGAAATCTTACGTGAACAACAAATTAAAAATATTATGGATGATGTGAAAGAGCTCCAGTCCTCTTATTACAATCGTCTTTACTAAATAAATTATAAAGGGGCAATATCTTAATGAAATTTAAGGCTTTCTTTTTAACGATTACCATTCAAAAACGTAAACCTTCAAAAGCTGAAATTTTAC